>JAEYFY010000003.1 GCA_023454395.1 Pseudomonadota bacterium | reverse complement strand
CCAGTTCAGCATTATTACGAACAATCGCATCTCTATTTTCAATTTCCATGGTTGCCAATACCCCTTGTGGGGTTTCTGGCGATAAATTAATAGATTGACCAAATACAGTACGAAATTCATCTTCGACATTATTTCGTAACGTCGATGTATCTGGCACAATCACCCCTTTATTATTAATATAACGATAGTCAGCCATTCAATGTAAATCCTCCATATATCGTGCGTATATCTGCCTGATATTTCAATGTTCCCTCTTCTAGAAAAGCATGGAAATAAGTGATAGAGACAACTTCCTCTATTTCAGCAATACGTTGTCGAAACGCCATTTCAAATAAAGGAAGATCAACTTGTCGGCTAAATGTTGCTGACCAATAAGGGATACCTTTATCTTTTTTATGTAGCATTTCACCACGGACAGCCTTAATAAAATGCTGACAAAGATTTCTTACTGCATCATCGTTGTCACAAATTTGAAGGTTACCATCAGCACCTATCGCAAAATCATTCTGCTGGTTTATTGAAAATGTCCTCATATTGGGCTTCCTGTATTGTCTTTCCCTGCTTGCACCCCACTATGGGTATGTGTGGAGCCGATATCTTTTCCGTTATGGCGCATCAACCCACCTTTTGAATCGCTATTACCATTTACAGCGTAATTACCATTAACAGTAACATTGCCAGTAAATATCGTTTCAGGGGCATTGATTTCATATTTTGGGGTTTCTAAGACAACTTTATCGTTATGAAGAGAAAAACAGACAGAACCATCCATTGATTGAATAACCAAGGCATCAATATTTTTTCCATCAATTGCCCATCCTTTGATCGTGTCAGGAAAAAACATCGCATCGCTAAATGAATGTAGTCGCGTTGTATTGGGTTGATCTTCTAAACCACCACGTTGAAAAATAAGACTAATATCGCGATCACTGGCTTTTAACCAGCCAAAATCACCTGGTTTAATGGGCGCTCTAATAAAAAAACCACCGCCACCAAAGCGAAATACGGGAATGTTAGCAACTGGTGCGCGAGAGATTTTTTCATCATCCGTAGTCAACATCATGACCAAGGGCTTTATCATGGCTCGGTTAGTTTTTTCATCATAATTAATGACGGTTGCGGGCAACATATCATCTGTATTCATCATCAAATGGCGAAATGCAGACGAAAAAGCCCCAGCCAATGAACCAACATTGGCAATATCATTATTGGGTTTACTCATAATTAAGCTCGTTTGCACGTTGCGGTATAGGCGAAATCAGCATCGTGAGAGGCAACTTTAAATTCAAGCTGCTCGATAATGTAATCACCATTTAGTGAGGTATTTAGTTTGCTATCAAGGCGAAGCATTCCACCTAATTCAGAGGTACTATCGATAAGATAACTCACCGTCAATCCACTCTCTGTGGCTTTAGGAATGCCAATCATGCCTGAATTCATATTCAAAATACGAAATCGGCTTTTTAATGCTTTATCGTCATCTTTTACAAATAACGTATCATCATCAATAAAAGCTTTAACATTTCCCGACTCTTGTAGGCGCTCTATTTGATGTAATGCAGAGCCACAATAATACCAATTAGCAATATTCTTATCGGTCGCCTGAAAATCTAATTTCACACCACAGTCATTAGCAATGGCTAACGCAATTTCACTCAATTTTTGAATTGCGCCACCACTAGAAGAAATAATTTTTCCAGAACAATGATTACTGGTTTTTGCAGATAATGTTACGGTGACATTTGGAGGAGAGTCTATTTCTGCACTGGTGATATCGCCAATAAAAAGCGAAAATAACCCAGTGTTAATTCGACCAACTTCTAAATAAAGCCGCCGAACTTGTTTGTTTTTATTATAAGGGCTGGTTTCCGTCAGTAAATAATCTCTTGTCTCGGCATTAAGCCCTGTAATAGCGATTTTACATTCGTTTTGTAATGGATTTGCATATTTCTTTCCTCCTGCTGATATGCGCAATCCTTCATACCATTGAAGCCTTTCGCCGACCTCAATACCTACCCTTATTCGCCGAAGATCCATCTTCATTACTCCAATACACTAATGATTGTGTTTTTGTAAATTCCTCATACCACGGCAAAGCATCATTTTCTGTTAGAAAAACTAAATTAATCCCTTGGTTTAAATAGCGATAAGGAATAATAGGTGTATTAGCAACTAAGCGAATACCTGTAATAAGTATTTCACCATCTCGCTCAATATCACAAAACATTGTTTGATTAGCGACTTTCAACGTAAAAACCCAATCAACACCGGCTATTTCGACAGAAAATCGCTGATTAGGAATAGCTTGTAATGGAATAACTTGCATTTTATCTACCTCCTAACTTTCTTTTTTTCCGGTTTGTGTTGATTTTTTGCTTTTGACATTTCCACGATTGACCGTAGAGGTTTGCTTTGGTTTTTTTGTTGATTTAGAGGATTTTTTATTATATTCAGGCTCTATTGTTTTCCATTCTATAAACTTAAGCTTTAATTCAATGGCATTCACTTTTTGGGGATCTTCATCATGAGTCAAACTTTCTAACAACATCGGTTGATAGGTTCTGACTCTGGTTTGAATTCCCACTAATGTATGCTCGTCATAAAGCTGCTTTATAATAGAATAACGATTTACAATATCACCCGTTAATAGCAACTCGACACTTATACTGATAGGATCAATAATGATGTGGTCACTACGGTTTTCACCATTTTCAACCGCAAATTTAATGACTTGATGACTATCAGTAATCGAAACTTTCATCGGATTAATGCTATCAAATAATGTTGCGAATGACTCTAAATCAAAAATTCTAACTTCAGTTATCATAATTAAACCTTACCTCCGCTAGAGTGGTGCTCTGAGATTTCTTTAGCCGCTTCATTTATCAGTGTTTCATTAATCACTTTCGCAACACCTGGGCCATCAGTGGCTTGTGTTTCAATTCTGATTTCACCAATTTGAACATTACTTTCATTTTTAACGCTTGATTGGTTACTGATCATTTGACTGGTCATCGGGTTTAAACGATTTGTTGATGACAGTGTTAATCCATTATTTAACGCATTTACATCTTGTACTGGATTATAATAGGGTATTGCTGGATTCGGCTGTGGAATGGTGTAATTGAGATTACCTTCGTCAGATAATTGTCGCTCTACTTTTTGAACAACTTTTATTTCGTTTTCAGCATCCTCCATTCCCAAAAAGCTTTTTGCTGATTGCCAAATTCCTTTTATGGAATCAATACCTTCATTAACCCAACCTAATATTTTCTCTATATATTCCCACATCCAACTAAATACACTAACCACAGCATCAGAGACAAAAACAAAAACATTAATAATGGATTGTCCCCACTCGATAATATTATTAATGCCGGCATTCAGCGCTATAACAAATTGATTAAATGCGTCAGATATATAATTCCAAGCAGCAATAACATGTTCAGCAATAGCCTTTGAAGCAATCTTTAATGATTGAACAAAAACTTGCCATGCTTCCCATACAACCATTATTGCGTCTTTAAGCGCGGGGTATTGATCCAAAATACTGCCTATCATTGAATCATTACCATTAATAAAATTCATAATATCGTCATAGACGAGTTTAAATGCCGTCGCTAAGATGCCAATAACAGCAGCAATTGCTAATATAGGGAGTGCAGTTGCAAGTGTAGCAACTGCCGCAGACACCATTGCAGGTAAATAAAAAATAGCAACAGCACTACCAATAGCTGAAAAGAAACCGATAACAAAATCTTTATTCTCAATACAAAAATTAACTAATTTATCAAACCACGTTATTCCTTTTGCAAGAACGGGAATAATGATATCTAAAAAGTTATTTTTTAATTGTGCGGCTAATTGATCAAACTTATTCATTACTGCATTAAGTTGAATAGAACTTTCGACACTTTCATCATTAATACCAGAAAATTGTTTTTGCACCCCCATTGTGCGCTCTAATTCTTCGCGACCCTTCATCATTAATTCAATGGTTTTTTCATCCACAACACCCAATTTTTCTAGCTCTTTTTGGGCGCCATCAAAGCTCATCCCTTTGACTTTATCTGCGGTCTTTAAAAGTTGTTCGATAGGATCTTCTGTGTCATTAAATGCATTGGCCATTGCCGTTAAATCGGCTTGAGCGGCCTCTTTTGTGCCTCCAATTTCAGCCATCGCACCAGAAAATGCATCGATATCGATAGCTGCGATACCTATTTTTTTACTCAGTTTATCTAGCGACTCTATTTCTTTGGCGCGATCTAATGAAGCAGAAAAAACCTTTTGCAAAGTCCCCGTAATATCCTTAACGCCAATAGCGTTAAGAATATAATCCTTCATTTTCTCTACGGTTTTCTGATAGCTTTTACCTGTTTCATCAACACTATCACCTAATCGACGTTGAGCCTTTGCTTCTTTAACTGCCGCTTCAATGCCTTGTGTTTGCATTGTGGTAATAAAAGTATCGTAATCGGCACCTAATTGCTTAATGAGTGCATCGATAGCAATTTTACTTTCTTTATTCTTCTTTTCTGCTTCAGTTAAAGATCCCAATTCATTATTCAGTGAGGAGAGTTGATCTTCCATTGCTTCATATTCAGCATTGAGGCTTGCTAAAATATGAGCTTCCGCTGCGCCATTGTTATTGACCAATCCTCTTTGGTAATCTAACACCGACATAGCGCTTTTCAGGTCATCAATACTTTGAGTTACTGAATTAATTTTATCTTGAGTTTCACTGATATTAAGATCAATATTTATTGGCTCATTAAGTGATAAGCCCAGCATGCCCACTAAGATTTCTTGCAAGAATTTATCAAACTCTTGCGCTCCCATTAGTGCGCTTTTAACAATGCTTTGAATTGAGTTTTCAATAGTTACAGAAGCACTTGTAATTTCATCACTATTAAATGAAATACTTATGTCATAATCTTCGGGTAATTCCCCAAGATTGAAGTGAATTTCTTGAACAAAGTTATAGAAACTAGTAATACCTCCTGAAACCCCTTGCTCAATATTTTTCATTTCAACCAGAATTTCATCTGCTGATTTTCTAATATTTGCTAATGCACTATCAGATACTTCAGCCTCCAACATCAGTACCTGAGAAAATACCTGTAATAGAGACATTATCTCTCCTTTGACGCCGCAAGCGCCTCGTTATAACGATTGGTAATCGCGATCTCCCACAGATCAAAGGCTTCCTCTAGATCTATAGTTGTTTTGAGTTCTGTGAAGGAGGCGAAACCCGCGGAGATGATGACTGCAAAGAAGCCATCAGCGTTTTTATAATCGACGGGAGAGAACCGCTGAACTTGCCTAGAAGGTATTGTAGGAAATTTTGGCTCCCGTCTTTGCCGAAAAAACTGGTGTTATACTTCAGCATTTCGAGTTCAAGACGAATCAAAGCTTCCCCATCAGGCACATGATTATCAATTAATGTGCTAGTTTTTAGATAAATTTCTTGTCCTTCTTTTTCAACTGCCACATAAGCCATCATTTTTAACATGGCTTCTTTGCTAACTTCATAATCGCCAATTTTAGGTGCATTTGATAAAGGATATTTAGCGAGAATTTCTCGCCCAATCGTTGCAGGTAACCGGCTAATAATAAAAGTATGTTCTTCACGATCACTATCAATAACAGTGATTTCTTTTGGTTTAATTAACATAATTAAATTCCATAAAAAAGGCGGCCGAAGCCGCCATTAGATGAATAAGAATAACGCTAAAAATTAACGCGCTCTGACACGATCAAAATCTTGGAAAATAAAGGTGTACTGCTTAGATTTGAGACGCCCTTCACTCGCAATTGAATTACCACGGCTACCATTAGTAATTCGACCATTACGAGCCGTGGTAATAGAACCATCGCCATAAGAAGCCACTAACGTAATAATATCGCTTGTAGGACGACGTCCTCGTCTTGCTGTATTTGCATCAAGCAAAATAGCCAAGTTTTCGTCTTCTTCACTGCCTGCTAATACATTAATCGTCACCGTTTGAGGTGTAGGAGCCGACCAACTCACTAAATTACCATTAATATCCACTGCGGTTTGTGTGATATCTACTGCTGGTAGATCTAGCGGATCACCATTATCTGCAAATGTGCTAATAGGAATACCAGCAGGAAATGTGTTACTTGCCTGAATAATTAAACTTAAACCTGTTGCTGAAATATCGTTCATTGTTTGTTCCTTAAACTAAATTGTGTGAGCCTTCAACTTTACGAACCCAATCGCCTTTACCGTAAATTAATACATATTTCATGGTG
>JAEYFY010000466.1 GCA_023454395.1 Pseudomonadota bacterium | reverse complement strand
TGGTATGTTACTGGTTTGTGGATAGTATGTTATTACAATGACGGCTCAAAGGTGGAATGGATATGCGAATTACGTTGCGGCAACTGGAAGTCTTTACTGAAGTTCTCAAGAGTGGTTCTACAACGCAAGCATCACAACAGCTTGCTTTATCTCAATCTGCTGTCAGTGCATCTTTAACTGATCTCGAAAGCCAATTAGGCGTACAGCTTTTTGATAGAGTGGGAAAACGGCTTGTCACAAATGAACATGGGAGATTACTTTATCCCAGAGCATTATCTTTACTTGAACGAGCAACTGAAGTGGAGCAGTTATTCCAAGCTGGAAATGGTGCTTTACGCATCGCTGCAAGTACAACAATAGGCAATTATATTTTACCTCAAATGCTGGGTAATTTTCATCGTAACTATCCTGATATTCCGCTAGAAATGAGTATTGGAAATACCGAGGAAGTCGTTAAATTAGTGAGCGAATTCCGTGTTGATTTAGGGTTAATTGAAGGCGCTTGTCAAAGTTCTGAACTGATTAGCCAGAAATGGCTTTTAGATGAAATGGTTATTTTTTGCTCGCCTGATCATCCGTTAGCTAAAGCACCTAAAGTGACTTTAGCGGATTTACAGACAGCTCCTTGGATTTTACGAGAAAATGGTTCCGGAACTCGAGATGTACTTAACCATCTTCTATTTGCTTCTTTACCAGGCTACCGCATTGAAATGGAATTAGGTAACTCAGAAGCAATAAAACACGCCGTGATGTATGAAATGGGGATCAGTTGTTTATCTCGTCGAGTCATTGAAGAGCAGATTAATAACGGCTCATTAAAAGAGATAAAAGTAGAAGGGCTAACCTTACAACGTACCTTATATCTTGTTTATCATCGTCAAAAACATGTTTCTGATGCACTGAAAAAACTGCTGACGTATTGTAATGCTGAACATTTAATCGGCAATTTTTCATAAATTGCTAATAATTGACGCCCGATCATGAAGGTATCTTATAATCCCAGATCCTTGCTATTCACGAACGACAGATTTGTTACAATCCTCGTTAGAAAAGTGAATATAAAAGTGGAATGTTATGTCAGAACAACAAAATAGTACTGCAGGTTCGGGCGCAGTACGCACTTTGCGCCGAGAGTTAAAAGCGCGACATTTAGCGATGATCGCTATTGGTGGTTCAATTGGTACAGGGCTTTTTGTCGCATCTGGTGCAACTGTTGCTCAAGCAGGGCCGGGTGGGGCATTACTCTCTTATGCTTTAATTGGATTAATGGTCTATTTTCTAATGACAAGCCTTGGAGAATTAGCCGCATTTATGCCTGTTTCCGGCTCTTTTTCAACATACGGCTCTAAGTATGTCGAAGAAGGCTTTGGTTTCGCATTAGGTTGGAACTATTGGTATAACTGGGCAGTTACAATTGCTGTTGACCTTGTTGCTGCACAATTGGTAATGCTCTATTGGTTCCCTGATGTTGATGGTTGGATCTGGAGCGCTCTATTCCTTGGCGTTATTTTCTTACTCAACTATATCTCGGTAAAAGGATTTGGTGAGGCAGAATATTGGTTCTCCTTAATCAAAGTTTCCACAGTAATTATCTTTATTATTGTGGGTATTGCGATGATCACTGGCATTATGAAAGGCGCCGAAAACGCAGGTTGGCATAATTGGGAAATTGGTGATGCACCTTTTGCGGGTGGATTTGCTGCCATGATTGGTGTTGCCATGATTGTTGGTTTCTCATTCCAAGGTACAGAATTAATTGGTATTGCAGCGGGTGAATCTAAAGATCCTGCTAAAAATATTCCTAAAGCTGTGCGTAAAGTCTTCTGGCGTATCTTATTATTTTATATCTTTGCAATTTTAATCATTAGCTTAATTATCCCGTACACTGATCCTAGTTTACTGCGTAATGATGTGGGTGATATTAGCGTTAGTCCATTCACGCTAGTCTTTAAAAATGCGGGATTATTATCTGCGGCTGCCATTATGAATGCGGTTATCTTAACGGCGGTACTTTCTGCGGGTAACTCAGGCATGTATGCATCAACGCGTATGCTGTTTACATTAGCAAGAGAAGGCAAAGCACCAAAATGCTTTGGTAAATTGTCTAAAAACGGCGTGCCACGTAATGCGCTTTATGCGACAACGGTTGTTGCTGGTCTATGCTTTTTAAGCTCCATGTACGGAAATCAAACGGTTTACTTGTGGTTATTAAATACCTCGGGAATGACAGGTTTTATTGCATGGTTAGGTATTGCGATTAGTCACTACCGTTTCCGTAAAGGTTATGTTGCACAAGGTCGTGATTTAAATGACTTACCTTATCGCTCTGGCTTCTTCCCAATTGGTCCTATTTTTGCCTTTATATTGTGTTTAATTATTACATTAGGTCAAAATTACCAAGCGTTCTTAGAAGATACGATTGATTGGTATGGTGCAATTGCAACCTATATTGGTATCCCATTATTTTTATTAATTTGGTTTACTTACAAGATTGTGAAGAAAACCCGCTTTATTCGTTATAATGAAATGGAATTTCCAACGCATATTGCGAATAAAAAATAACCTATAAATCAAGTTATTAAAACGTCCGTTTTGTGATCTCGATCACTATAAAACGGACGTTTTTTATTTTTTTGACCAGCCAATTATAAAAAAGATACAAAAATCCTAATTATATTAGTGATCGCATTGATAATAATTATTATTTGCTTTATTGTTAGCGCATAATTTATTTGCTGAAAAATAAAATAATGGTGCTGTTGATTGTAAATAATATGCTTAATGTAATGAGTCTGATAATAATTAGCCCTTCTAGCGCTCAATACAGCCAACCAACAGCTTATCGCCATATAATAAGTTACACAGCGAATATATTTCACCGTATAATAATTTTGCGACTCACTTCTTTGTTGAATGAATTGTCTCAAATTAATAATTGGCTTTTTGTACATAAGAAACAATTGATGAGTTGTACGGTATGTTTTTGCCAATGTAAAGCACAGGTAAGAGCAGAAGAACGTAAAAAAAAGACTAGGTACAACAGTTGATATGAGCATTATGTCAGAGAGACTCGCCACACAAGAGCATGAAAAAAATGCATCAGATAATGTGAAAGCCCATTATCGGAAAATGATGAATAAACGCATGTTATGGCTGGGAGTTATCGTTTTAATTATTTGTGCTTCAGTGGTGTTAGATTTCACTATGGGGCCTTCTGGTTTATCACTTGAAAAATTATTAACCACCCTGTTTCAACCGGAGCTTGTTGATGCAGGCTCTCGAGTGATTGTTTGGGATATTCGCTTACCTTATGCCTTAATGGCGGTTGTGGTAGGGATGTCGCTAGGATTAGCGGGTGCAGAAATGCAAACTATTCTAAATAACCCGTTAGCAAGCCCTTTCACTCTTGGTTTATCAAATGCTGCTTCATTTGGTGCTGCATTAGCGATTGTTTTAGGGATTGGTATTCCGGGTATTCCTGACCAATGGTTTATTTCGGCGAATGCGTTTCTCTTTGCATTATTATCAGCTTTATTATTAGACGGAATTACTCGCTGGACTCGTGTTCCTACATCTGGAGTGGTGCTTTTTGGTATTGCCATGGTGTTTACGTTCAACGCACTAGTCTCAATGATGCAATTTATTGCAACAGAAGACACTCTCCAAGGTCTAGTTTTCTGGACTATGGGAAGTTTAGCGCGTGCAACATGGGTAAAACTCGGTGTGATGACGGGGGCTTTTGCTGTCATTATGGTGATTTCATGGATGAGTTCATGGAAATTAACTGCATTGCGATTAGGCGAAGACAGAGCGATCAGCTTTGGTATTGATGTAAAGCGTTTAAGATTAGGCTCCTTACTGCGCATCAGTATTTTAACTGCACTCGCAGTCGCTTTTGTGGGGCCTATTGCCTTTATTGGTTTAGTTGCTCCTCATATTGCTCGTATGATGTTTGGTGAAGATCATCGATTCTATCTGCCAGCAAGCGCATTAATTGGAGCTTTAGTTTTATCATTGGCATCTATTGCTTCTAAAAATTTAATACCGGGTGTCATTATTCCTGTGGGTATTGTGACATCGCTGGTGGGCGTGCCATTTTTCCTCAGTATGATTTTACGTCATAGGGGGAATATCTAATGATGGAAGGATTAAAGATCCAAGATTTTAGCGCTGGTTATGCTAAACATCTTATCATTAAGGCACTTGATGTGGAGCCATTACCTAAAGGAAAAGTCACCGTATTATTGGGGCCAAATGGTAGCGGAAAATCAACATTATTAAGAGCGTTAGCTGGATTAAATAAGTCATCAGGTGTTGTCAGTTTAGATGGCAACGATCTGGCTTCGATGAATTTTGCACAACGCGCTCAAAATGTAGTCTATTTGCCACAAACATTACCTGCTGGTGTTCATTTACATGTTTTAGAATCCATTATTGTGGCGCAACGTGCTTCAGGTGGATTACATAATGAGCATAGTGAAGCCCAGGTCATGCATTTATTACGGCAATTAGGTATTGAGCATTTAGCATTACGCTATTTAGATGAATTATCTGGTGGTCAAAAACAATTAGTAGGGCTTGCTCAATCATTAATTAGACAGCCTTCTTTATTATTATTGGATGAGCCATTAAGCGCACTAGATCTTAATTACCAATATCATGTAATGGATTTAGTGGCTAAAGAAACACACCGTAGAAATATTATTACTGTCGTCGTTGTCCACGATATTAATATCGCCTTACGACATAGTGAGCATGTATTAATGTTGAAACAAGGACAGTTAATTGCGCAAGGCGCGCCAGATAAGGTTATCACGGCACAAAGCCTTGCCGATGTTTATGGTGTTCAAGGTCGATTGGAATATTGTTCACAAGGAATACCTCAAATTATTATTGATGGTTTAGTGGATAAAATATAGAGCAGTAAAAGAGAAAAGAAATAAATATAGGGATGCAGTAAATAGGGATATAAAAATAATATTAAAATAACTAAGGGTAATTAAATTTATTTATTACCCTAATTTCTGAGCAATTGTCGATCTGTCCATCTATATAAAACTTAAAGAATATATATTCTTGGAGAATCGGGAATGGTAGTGTTAAATAAAAATAAAATCGCGCTTGGCGTTGTTGCGGCTATTGCATCAAGTTTTGTTATGACTGCATCAGCAGAAAATGTAGAAAAACTGCTTGTAACAACCGCTTCAGGGTTTAAACAAACCGTTGAAGATGCACCTGCATCGGTTTCTGTTGTCACTCGTGAACAGCTAGAAACCAAATCTTACCGTGATGTGACTGACGCATTAAAAGATGTTCCCGGCGTTTTAGTAACAGGCGGTGGAAGTAGTTCTGATATCAGTATTCGTGGTATGGATGCAAAATATACCATGATTTTAGTTGATGGTAAGCGAGTTGCCTCGCGTGAAACGCGTCCTAATAGTGATAACTCAGGTATTGAACAAGGCTGGTTACCGCCTTTACCTGCCATTGAACGTATTGAAGTTGTACGTGGTCCAATGTCTTCTTTATATGGTTCAGATGCAATGGGTGGGGTTATCAATATTATTACCCGTAAAGCGCAAAAAGAGTGGAACGTAAGTTTACGTGCTGATAGCACGCTGACAGAGCGTCAAAACTCAGGAAATACTGAACAAGGCAGTTTTTATGCAGCCGGTCCATTGATTGATAACCTTCTGGGATTAAAAGTCCAAGGTCAATATTCGCACCGTAGCGAAGATAAATTTGCGAATGGTTATAATCGTCAAATTACTGCAAGCGGTGGTGGTACATTAAGCTGGACACCAGATGATAAAAATACGGTTGAATTTGAATTTAAAAAAGACAGCCAGCACCGAGATTCTCGTTGGGAATATTCAGCCTCTGATCGCTCTCGTAAATCTAAGAGCAGTGATTTCAGTAAATATGAGCTAAAACAATATGCCCTGACTCATGATGGTGTGTATGACTTTGGTACGATGAATACTTATATTCAGCGTGATGAAAACAATAACCCAAGTCGTAAAATGGAATACAACGATACAACAGTACGTAATCAAACAGTATTTATGTTAGATGCGCATACTTTAAGTGTTGGTGCTCAGTATCGTTTTGAAGAATTAAAAGATAGCAATAACCATTTAGACAAAGGTAGTAAATTAGATCGTTATAGCTGGGCGCTGTTTGCTGAAGACGAATGGGCGCTAACAAATGATTTCGCTTTAACCGGTGGTTTACGTATGGATAAAGACGAAAACTACGGTACTCACTGGACACCTCGTGTTTATGGTGTTTGGCATATGGCTGATGAATGGACGTTAAAAGGTGGTGTATCTACTGGTTATCGTTCACCTGATTTACGCCAAGCAACGAAAACTTGGGGACAAGCAACAGGGGGTTCAGGTGGTAATGCCGTCATTTATGGTAACCCAGATCTGAAACCTGAAAAATCAGTAACAGAAGAGATTGGTATTATTTGGGATAACCGTGATAACTTAACGGCAAGTGTTACAATTTATAATACTGATTTTAAAGATAAAATTACTGAGCATCGCATTTGTGATGATAAAGGCGTGTTACCTGCATGTACTAAAGAACAAGGATATGGTCACCTATATGACTTTATCAGTACGCGTGAAAACGTAGATAAAGCCAATATGCGTGGTATTGAGGTAACTGGTAACTGGACAATTTCACCTGCGTGGAACTTAGCAGCTAACTACACCTTTACTGATTCAGAGCAGAAGAGCGGTGCATTTAGTGGTAAACCACTGAATAAACAGCCTCGCCATATGGCAAATGCGACCTTAAACTGGGAAACTACGCCAGAAATGGAAACTTGGGCGCGTATTAACTTCCGTGGTAAAACATCGGATTACTTATCACGTACAAGTATGGCAACCGGTACACCTTCTTATGCGTTTGTTGACATTGGTACAAGTTACAGCTTAACCAAACAACTTAATGTGATTGGTGGTGTTTATAACGTGTTCGATCGTCGCATTAATTATGAAAACTTTAATACCACATTAGAAGGTCGTCGTTACAACATTGGTTTGAACTATAACTTCTAATTTTTTACCCTCAGTTTGTGTCATTAAGACTCCACTTGTGGAGTCTTTTTTTTATCTCTAATTTTCTTTCATTTGCTCAGAATTAATACTGGAAAGTTTAAATATTGAGGTCTATATTTAGCTCAATAATTCATCTTATTCATCGTGTTATTTGGACTATTAGATTGTGATTTCTACTTATTACCAGCCATTTTTTTCTTAACTTATTCTCTTACTTTTTATTTATATAAAACAGGTTGCTAAAAAATAGGCACTTTTTATTAAAAGTCTATTTTGGGGTGATAAAAGAAGCATGAGTTAACAAAATATTAGCATTAATCTTATTAATGTATTTTAAATGCTTTATTTTGATGATTTGGTAATGATATTAATTTTAATCTAAAGTTTAATTCTTATTTATCAATGTATTGTGTTTTATTTTCTTACCGTAGAGTAATGGCTTTTGAAATATTTAAAACTTAAAAGTTGTGATAAAAGCACAATTATTGTTAATAAAATGTGGCGTTATATGTTGACTTAGTTTGCGAATTGAAAAGATCGTAAAAAAAGGGGGCTTTTTGATGAAAATGTATTGCTATTTAAGTCTGAGACGTGCAAAATGCGCCCACTAAAAATATGACTGATGCGTTTAAAGTGCATCGGTTTTTTTTTGCATTTTTACTTATTACTACACCAAGAGGT
>JAEYFY010000462.1 GCA_023454395.1 Pseudomonadota bacterium | reverse complement strand
ACAATCGCACCCCGCAGATAAATCTGCCCTGTTGTTTGCATGGGATCAGATGCCCAAGCTAATGATATCGAACTGGAAACGAGAAGACTGCATACTACGGTCAGATATTTTCTCATAACGACCTCACTTCTTGTTTGCGCTAGCAGGTATGGGGATCACACCTACCCGACATATTTTTATCATAGCAATAAAATATGACATTTATATAGACATAAGAGGAATATTTGATGTCTATCAAATATAAGTGTTCGATGTTTATAAATAAGAAATCAACGTTGATTAAACTTAAGTCAAATATTTTTAACTTTAATAACAGCTCTATAAAAGTATTAAAATTTTATTTAATTAATACAATTATTTTTATTACTAGATCTATGGGAAATTAATTATAAACAATGTTCATTACAGCTAAATTATCATTAATCCATTTAATATCCATAGAGCCTTTGTTGTTAATCAATTTAGAGTTAAAGTGCTTATTCCTTTCTAATTGATATTCAGATTCCTGCATTTCAGTACCATTCCAACAACTTGTTTTAAAAGTGTTTTTATCCGTATCCATTAGACAATTGCCCTCAACAATTGCACCAACAAAAGTTATAGTTCCTGAACCAATGACTTTATTTTCCTTAGCCAAAGTAGGTGTGCTTAATAATAAAGTTAAGCACGTAGCTGCAATACATAACTTATTCAAAACTAATCTCCTATGATTATTGGGATGTGTAAATTTCACAAGCCAATATGTTATTAAAGTCTTAACTAATATCGGCTTGTTACTTTATTTATTTAACTTTTATCTTTAATTAAAGAATAGAAAAAAATTATATAACACTCAAATTACGAGTATCAAAAAAAAATATTCTAAATTTAGGTTAAGTGGATATGAAAAAATCTAACAAAAATGAAACTAAAGCATAACATTTGCATAGACAGCAAATTGCAAAGATCTATTTTTTTATTTTGGTTATAGTCCTAGAATCAAACTCAAACTTATTGTGATCTAGATCACTAAATACACGCGAAATTTGTCATTTTATTACTATGAAACTTTCTCATTTTAACCAAAAAGCACTGGCTATTTTTTTACTTAATCTTGCCGGCCTAATTATTTTTCTCTCTTGGTATCTTCCGGCACAACATGGATTTTGGCTATCAATTGACACACATATTTTTTATTTTTTTAATCAGCACATTTTGCCTGATACTTTTTTTGCTTCTTTTGTGGCTTATACCAATAATAGAAAGTTTGATTTGGTTATTTTGCTGGCGATGGGAGCGCTTTATTACAATACATTCCGTAAAAAAGATTATAGGGGTAAACGCCATCTGATAATTGTGGGATTAGTGATGATAATCAGTGCAGTGCTGATTAATCAATTAGGACAAAATATTCCAATTGAAAGACCAAGCCCGACACTTCATTTTCAAGATGCGCATAGAGTGGGCGTTGTGACAGGTATTCCTACAAAAGATGCCTCAGGTGATAGCTTCCCTGGCGACCATGGCTTAATGCTACTAATCTTCTGTAGCTTTATATTACGTTATCTCTCGTTTCGTTCTTTCTTATGTGCTCTTCTTATTACTGTCGTGTTTTCATTACCAAGAGTTATGGCTGGCGCACACTGGGCATCAGATATATTAGTTGGTTCTATATCTTTAACTTTAGTCACAACAAGTTGGCTATTAATTACACCGTTATCAGATAATATTGTCAGACAATTAGAAAAATATCTTCCTTTTAAAAAATAAAAGGGAAAACACATCTAATTTATTAAAAGAGAATAAGTGTAATATTGCACTTATTCTTTTGGTCATTTTTTTGACAATTAAATGATATTATTATGACAAAATGAGATCTATTTTAAGTATTAGCACTTTATTATCTAATGTTTTGTAAATTAAGCGCCTTTCCTCTCGCCATTTAGCCCCTCTTTCTGTACACTTTTCTGGTTTCTTCATTATTTATTGTTTAATGTGGATATTTACGTGCTTTAGAGCACGTTTTTCGCGAAATAAGGTTGCCAGAGTTAAATTACACTATATTCTCTGGTTATTTGGTGAATAATTCATGTGCGCTTCTGCACGTAAGGATGTAAGGGAAATCTGTCACAATGAGAACAAAACCGTATATGAGAATGCTTAAGCTCATACCGGCGTTCATTGTTGTAGCTACGCTATCAGCATGTAGCTCACAGAACGCAAATTCACGCTTAGCGAATTCAAGCACTACCCCACTTAATACATCATCAAGCACATCTATTTCCCAAGCATCACAAGATGAATTTGAATCATTGGTGAAGAATCTCGATATAAAATCTAAGATACTTGACCAATATGCAGACTGGAAAGGCGTCGCTTACCGTTTAGGTGGAGATACCAAAAAAGGCATTGACTGTTCTGCCTTTGTACAAAGAACCTTTCTTGACCAATTCGGTGTAGAACTTCCTCGCTCAACCTCAGACCAACAGTTCTCTGGTACTCAGGTTAATAAATCAAAATTACAAGCAGGCGATCTCGTTCTATTCAAAACAGGCCGTACTATGCGCCATGTTGGAATTTACATCGGTAATGATAAATTCGTACATGCATCCACCAGCAATGGTGTGACAGTGTCAGAAATGTCTAATACTTACTGGAATAAACGTTTTTATGCAGCAAGACGTGTTATTGAGAAAAATGACGCGGTACTTGTTGAAAACAACCTTTCGCAAAACGTATTAAGATAATTAATTCCCTTATATCTTATTGCAATAAAAAAGCCTCATTAAATCAATAATGAGGCTTTTTTTATATTCTTTGACCATGCTTAAACCGCACAATAGTTACGTTGGTTTTATAACATTAAATAAGTGTTATAAATAAGAATATGCCGTTGGGAATGGCTCCGCAATAGCAACACCTGCGTTTTTTAAGCAACATAATGCAGCACATTCATCATCGCTATGAAGGAAAAGGCAAGGAGTACCATCCCACTCAATCACAACGCTATCAATATGGAGATTACTCAGATACTGACGCAAATTCTGTATTGCTTCATCCAGTGTCATACCATCATGACTTAATAATTTTAAGCCAATCAACGTATTTTGCTTTCCAGCATCATTTTCAGGCAGTATCTCTACTCTTGTGCCCGCAAAGCCTGCTAGCCACCGATAACTCAGCGGCAGCTTATGAACTACCGAAAGTTGTACATTATCCACAAATCAATCCTGTTTCATCAACACGTTAATTTAATACATCATCAATACGAGTTTGAACTGACTTGCTCACACGCATATTAGAACCTTGTTAATCATACAACATAAATATTACAATTGCTTTACAAGTAAAGCGAAGAGACGTATCAAACCATTCGTTTAGCTTAGTGTTTGCAGATATTGATGTCTGCAATGCTTAATCTCTTCAATTATTCTTTCATTTATTTAACATTTTATCAACTCTATAAAATAATTGTATAAAATATTACGCATTCAAGTAAAACAATCCATCAATTTTTATCACGATACTTCATATCAACAAAACAATAATAGATGATTATTAAAATAAATTTTACTTAATTTAACAAAATAACAACATCAAGTATTGATTCAAATCAAAAAATCACACTAATTTGAAACGATTCATGAAATACAACAGAGAAAAATTTGGTGTATTTAGAGGAAATAGAGGCAGGAAAAGAGGAGCACGCTATAAATTTCTGTTATTTATAGCGTGATGTTCTTATTTATAACGACGAGCAAGTAAAATAAAACCCATAGCACACAGTACACAAAATGCCATAGAGCTTACCATTGGCCATTCTGATTTTGCGGGTAGCATAGCAATCGCCGTTCCAACTAACGCACCAACACCAAAACGCACTGTTCCTGCGAGAGAAGAAACTGTTCCTGCCATATGGGGATAATCATCAAGAATAACGGCCATCGCATTCGATGTGATCATCGCGATCCCCCCCACATACATTGCTACACCCACAACAAGGAAATAGAAATGTAAATTAAGAGCGACCACCAGCAATAAAAAGATCCCCATAAAACATTGAATAGTTAGCCCTAGGCGCAACATATTCAACGCACCAAATCGACGAACATATCGCCCATTAATGCTGGTCATCACAATTAAGAAGATAATATTAAAACCAAAATATAATCCAAATTGATCAAAGGGAATACCATGTAATTCGATGTAGACAAAAGGACCAGCACTAAGAAATGAAAACATGCCAGCAAAAGAAAAACCGGAAGCCAAAATATAGCAAAGGACACGGCGTGTTCTAAACAGGCTAATAAATTGGCTAAATGTCACTCTTAAGCTAAAGCGTTGGCGACGCTCTTTTGGTAATGTTTCTGGAATATAAAAAGCTATTAATGCTGAGGCAATCAAAGCAGCTATCGCGATACTCCAGAAAATAGCATGCCATGAAAACCAATTCATCACCCAAGCACCTAATAATGGCGCTAATAAAGGTGCGATAGTCATAACAAGTGCAACAAAAGACATACTTCTAGAGAAGTCATCCCTAGAGAACATATCTCTCATCAATGCATTAATAACAACACTTGCCGCAGCGGCTGCAAAACCATGTAAAAAGCGCATGCCAATTAGCATATCTATTGATTCAGACAATGCACATGCACTAGAGGCAAAAGCAAAAACAATTACGCCGCCCAAAATGACAGGCTTACGTCCCAAACTGTCAGCCATAGGACCATAGACTAATTGCCCAATAGCAAAACCAAAAATATAGATACTTAATGTCATTTGTACTTTGCCACTCGGCACACCAAAATCTTGCGCAATAGTGGGTAAACTTGGCAAATACATATCTATAGCCAATGGCATAAGCATGGAAATAAGTCCCAGTATTAAAATGAGACTAAGGTACGACGAACGTTGCTGTTGCACGCAGATAAACTCCCAAAAACGACAGGATAAATAATAATTATTGAGGTAAGTGAATGCTGTTGATCTCTTCTTCTGTTAATGGACGATATTCGCCCTCAGCTAAAGTCTCATCTAATGTGATATCCCCAATACGCTCACGATGTAATGCACTTACATGATTCCCCACTGCTGCAAACATACGTTTTACTTGGTGGTATTTGCCTTCACTAATAGTGAGCTTGACTTCTGTTGGTGTAATAATTTCTAACGAGGCAGGTTTGGTTAGAACTTTTTCACCGTTAAGTTGAACACCCTTTTGGAATTGTTCAGCAACACCCTCTCCAATCGGCTCTTCTAACGTAACTAGATAGGTTTTCTCACAATGATGTTTTGGTGCCGTAATACGATGCGACCATTGACCATTATCCGTTAATAAAACAAGCCCTGTTGTATCAATATCTAAACGCCCAGCGGCATGTAATTTATGTGCCAGAGGTTCATCAATAAAATAGAGGATAGTGGGATTAACTGGATCGTCTGTTGAACATACATAGCCAATTGGCTTATTCAACATAAAGTAACGAGGCCCTAAAATTTGAGTTAAGACATTTCCGTCGTAAGCTACTTCTTGCTCTGGTGCAATTTTGGTTGAGCCGCTTTTCACCATTTCGCCATCAATTGTTACAAGCCCTGCTCTTAATTCACGAAGGATCAAGCTACGGCTAATCCCCAATTGCTGGGATAAAAATTTATCTAATCGCATGAATTTCTCTGAAAAATGGAAGAATACCATCTGATATGAGGTATCTATTAAAAATGAATATTAACAATAAAACAACTAATTAATTTATAAATAAACTATCACGCTCTTTACTCCGTCCTTATTCGCACCACCCATAAAAAAATGTTACGCTGACACCCCGTTTGATTTCTTATGCAGAGTTATGGCTTTTACACTCAGACCTTATCAACTTGACGCGGTTAACGCGACAATCTCTTATTTTCGCCAACACAATACACCTGCGGTAATTGTATTACCTACTGGCGCAGGAAAAAGTTTAGTGATTGCAGAACTCGCTAAAAGAGCGCGCGGACGTGTATTGGTGCTAGCACACGTAAAAGAATTAGTAGAACAGAACCATAGCAAATATGAGGCTTATGGTCTATCTGCGGATATTTTTGCTGCGGGCTTACAACAGAAAGAGAGTAGCGGAAAAGTTGTTTTTGGTAGCGTGCAATCTGTTGCCCGTAATTTATCGCAGTTTAGTGATACTTTTTCTCTTCTTATTATTGATGAATGCCATCGCATTAGTTTGTCTGAAGATAGCCAATATCAGCAAGTCATTAAACAATTACAATCCATTAATCCACAATTACGGATCTTAGGATTAACTGCAACACCTTATCGTTTACCTACGGGTTGGATTTATCAATATCATTATCACGGTATGATCAGAGGCGATGAAAACTGCTTTTTCCGTGATTGTATCTATGAATTGCCTTTGCGCTATATGATAAGCAATCATTTTTTAGTTCCACCCACTCGCCTAGATATGCCTATATTGCAAT
Source organism: Pseudomonadota bacterium (assembly GCA_023454395.1). GTDB lineage: Bacteria > Pseudomonadota > Gammaproteobacteria > Enterobacterales > Enterobacteriaceae > Proteus > Proteus appendicitidis. Next base: position 5,976 of record JAEYFY010000462.1, on the reverse strand, counting down.
ACGACTTTAGCCAAGTAAGAACCAGTCAAAATGGGATATTTAATGAGGAAGATCTAAACCGTGAAATAAAGAGACAAAAACGTATTACGCCTCATATTGTTGCTCAAATTATTGAATATGCGCAAAATTGCCAAGGTGTAATGATATTTGCGGCAACAGTTGAACATGCAAAAGAGATCCTTTCTCTTTTACCACAAGATGAAGCGGCATTAGTCAGTGCAGATACCCCTTCTTATGAGCGTGATGATCTTATTTCCCGTTTTAAACAACAACAATTACGTTATATGGTTAATGTTGCCGTACTAACAACAGGTTTTGATGCACCTCATGTTGATTTAATTGCTATCTTACGCCCTACTGAGTCTGTAAGTTTATACCAGCAAATTGTAGGACGAGGATTAAGATTATTTGCAGGAAAAACAGAATGCCTGATTTTAGATTATGCGGGTAATCCTCATGATCTCTATCTACCCGAAGTTGGTACTAAAAAGCCCAATCCAAATAGTAAGCCGGTACAAGTTTTTTGCCCTATTTGCCAATTTGCCAATACCTTTTGGGGAATTGTAGATGCTGATGGGGATATCATTGAACACTATGGTCGCCGTTGCCAAGGCTGGGAACTCAATGAACAAGGGCAAAAACAGCAATGTGAATTTCGTTTCCGCTTTAAATTGTGTCCTCATTGTAATGAAGAAAATGATATTGCGGCACGTCGCTGTGTTCACTGCGATGAGATCTTGGTTGATCCTGATGATATGCTCAAAGCGGCATTAAAACTCAAAGGAGCATTAGTTCTACGTTGTGGTGGGATGCAATTTAAATCAGGAAACGATGTTAAAGGCGAATGGTTAGAAATTAATTATTACGATGAAGAAGGCACTTCTGTCTCAGAACGTTTTCGATTAACCACCCCGGCTCAACGAAAAATATTTGAATTAAAATTTTTACGTGAACATCAACGCGCACCGGGTGTCCCCTTTGTTTGGCATAATGCTAACGACATTATTAAACAGTTTGATTTGTTGCGTCATCCCGACTTTATTGTCGCTCATAAAGGTAAAAAAGAGCACTTTTGGAAGATAAGAAATAAGATTTTTGACTATGCAGGTCGCTACCGAAAAGCAGATACCTTGTATTAATCTGGATTTATATTTGCTGTTGGAGGACTTTTTCGTTAAAATGCGCCCCGCTTTATCTATTTTTAGATAAACCAAATCTCGAGCTTGTTGCTGGGTCGCCTGTAACAAGTATGTATTTTCTTTCTTTTTTATAAGAGAAAAAAGATGTTAACTATCAAAGCAACTGTACGTAAAGAGCAGGGTAAGGGTGCGAGCCGCCGCCTGCGTGTGGCTAACCGTTTTCCTGCTATCGTTTATGGCGGAAATGAAGAGCCAATCGCTATCGATTTAGATCACAACGAAGTTATCAACCAAGAACACAAATCAGAATTCTATTCAGATTTCGTAAACCTGGTTATCGATGGTAAAGAAACTAAAGTTAAAGTTAAAGCAGTGCAACGTCACGAGTATAAACCAAAAATTACTCATATCGACTTCCTGCGCGCTTAATAAGCCACCCTTCGAGCTTTATTTTTCGGGACGCCGAGCATATAACGCCACTTAATGTGGCGTTATTTGTTTCTACTGTTTAATTATTTTTCTGATGCTCTACGTTGTAGCTGATCACGCAAATTAGGCGGGGTACCTTTAATGGTGAGCGTATCTGTTGCAGGGTCCCAGAATATTCTCTCCCCTAATAATTTCGCATCAAAATTCACGGTTAATCCCCCACCACTTCCTGAGTACTTCATCAGTTGACGTAACGTACTGCGATCTGCGGGGAATGTTTCAGCTAATTCATAGCCTTTTTCTTCAGTAAATTGAGCAAAGTTTTGATCGCCTAAAGACGGTAATTCTTCAGCAAGCTCTGTTAAAGCAATTTCTTCGCCCGATTGTAATTGCTCGTTACAGTAGCTATATACTTGCTCACGACAAGTTTGACGTTCTTGCTTGCCCATTTCGGAGGCTTCACAAAAATCGTCAACCGCTTGTAATAAACCTTTATTTTGAACTTTAGCGTTTAAACCTTCTTGAGCGCCTAAAAAGTCCATAAAGAAATCAGAGACTTTACGTCCAACACGACCTTTTAAAAACGTTAAATAACGTAAAGAGTCGGGTGCTGTTTCCCACTCAGTTAAATCGATACGAGCAATAATGTCTGCATGAGGAATATCTAAATAGCGCGTTGATGACACATCAAGGCTGTCATTAACCCACATACTGTTACAACTACTAAGTACAGCAATTAACAGGTAATCCACCGCTAAATAGCGATAGTGGCAAAATAGAACGGTGCCACCTTCTGCAAAAGGGTATTTTGCTAATTCATCTTTTAGTCTCACGGTAGCTGCTCGTGAAAAACCTAAAAAGTTTTCTTCGCCTTTACGCTGTAAGCGCAGCGCTTCTGCTAATTCACTTTCTTCATTAAACAGACCATAAGCTTTACTTTTTGCACTGTATACACGATGCAACTCTTCAATCATCTCCTGAACAACGGGTTCAATTTCTAAGAGTGAATCACGTAGCACAACTTCTAATGTCTGCTCATCTCGCTTAATAAGTTGATGCAAAACTAATTGGTTAATATCTAGACTCATGGTCGTCCTCTTCTATTGCGTCTCTTTCTTGTGCGCGTATTCAAACACTCCCTACTTTCAGTATCAAGGGAAAATTAATTAATTTAATAGCGGAAAAAGACCTAGTAATACGGTAATATATAGCGTTTTATTCATTTAGTAGGAATTCAGATTTTATGCCGCAAAAATCCCGTTATAGTGATGAACAAGTTGAGCAATTACTTGCAGAACTTGTCAGCGTTCTTGAAAAACATCATACTCCTACAGATCTTTCTTTGATGGTGTTGGGAAACATGGTGACAAACTTAATTAATACAAGTATTGCCCCTGCTCAACGAATGCTGATTGCTGATTCTTTTGTTCACGCATTGCGTGCTTCAATTGATGAAGGCAATATTCACTAATAAACATAGAAAAATTATTTATAGACATGGTAACGAAACCTCAGTCCTATCGTGAAAAAGTATCCCAAATGATCAGCTGGGGTCACTGGTTTGCGCTATTTAATATTATTCTAAGCTTACTGCTTGGGAGCCGTTACCTGTTTATTTCTGATTGGCCTGCAACCTTTGCGGGTCGTTTTTACGCTATTGTGAGTTGGATGGGACATTTTAGTTTTATTGTCTTTGCTATCTATATACTCATCCTTTTCCCTCTCACCTTTGTAGCTGTTTCTCAACGGCTACTTAGAGTTATTTCCTGCGCCCTTGCCAGTGCCGGATTAACTATCCTTATTTTTGATATCGCCGTTTACCAGCAATTTCAACTCCATTTGACTCAGCTCGTTTGGGATCTCGTCATTAATCCAGATGAAGGTGAAATGGCGCGTGAATGGCAACTTATCTTTATTGGCATTCCCATCATATTTCTTATTGAAATGCTTTTTGCAACATGGAGTTGGCAAAAATTACGCAGTTTAAATCGCCAACGTTGGGGTAAACCATTAGCGGGTGTTTTTATTACTTGCTTTATATTATCTCACTCTATGTCGATTTGGGCTGATGCTAACTTTTATCGCCCAATTACCATGCAACGAGCTAATTTACCGTTATCGTATCCAATGACAGCGCGTAAATTCCTTGAACGTCATGGTTTTCTTAATCAATCAGAATATGAGCAGCGTGTTATCAGTGAAGGTAATCCTGCAGCACAAGGTATCACCTATCCTCTTGCTCCATTAATCTATGCCAAAGATACCTATTCTTATAACTTGCTGGTGGTTATCGTTGATGGTTTAGGTAACGAAGAAGTACCTGAATTACCAAGCCTGCAACAGTTCGCACAAAATAATCTCTATTTTTCAAGGCATTATTCATCAGGCATTAATAATGATACTGCATTATTTGGCCTATTTTATGGTATTTCACCTTCTTATTTAGACAGTGTATTAAGTAGCAGAAAAAACTCTGCACTTTTCGATGCATTAAGTTATCGGAACTACCAATTAGCAATGTTTTCAACTAATGGTTTCCAAACACCACTGTTTAAACAAGCTGTGCTATCAGATTTCACCCTCCCGACATCACACAGTGGTGATAACAATGCCACAATTGATAGCTGGAGTAATTGGCTGGTGAAAAACAGCCAAACAGCCCCTTGGTTCTCTTTCTTACAAATTAATGGTCACACCAATAATGCGTCTCAACGTGCCACATTAAATGATCAACTAGAGACAATATTTAAGACATTACAAGAAACCAAAGCGCTAGATAATACTGTTGTCGTTGTCACTTCTAGCTATCATCAAGACAACAATAAGAAGCAGATTAACCAATGGCTTTCAGATAAGACCACCTTTAATTTAAGCCAATCACAAGTACCATTGATGATACATTGGCCAAATATGACGCCACAGGTTATTGATCGAATGACAAGTCATCAAGATATTATGACAACCTTGATGCAGCATGTTTTACATGTCATTAGCCCAGTAGATAACTATTCACAAGGTGAAGACTTATTTGCAAGCACCCGTAATCATCCATGGATTTTTACCGGTGATGAAGAGACATTTGTAGTCTTTTTACAAGATAATACCTTGTTGATAGATAAGCATGGTCGGTACGCTTTATTTGATAAATCAGGACAAGAGATCAGCACGGCAAAACCTGATTTAAAATTATTACTGCAAATTTTAGCTGAGCAGAAGCGTTTTATTGAACGCTAGTACTATTAAATAACGTATAAAATTACGCCACTTAATTAGCAAAGGGTTGCTTTAGCAGTCAAAAACAGTAATATACAGGGCACAAACGGCATGTAGCGCAGCCTGGTAGCGCACTGTCATGGGGTGTCAGGGGTCGTAGGTTCAAATCCTATCATGCCGACCAAAATTCCTTAGAAAAACCAACCGCTTATGGTTGGTTTTTTTATGCCTAGAATTTGCGCGGGGTAAAATAGGGGTAAAACTGGGGTAAAACGACGACAAATCACCTCTCAAAATCCCCCTTTCTTTAGCTCATAAAATTGCCCTTTTCTCCTTGCTATTCTGTTCGTTACCTTATATAAATTACTGTATAAAAACACAGTTAAATAGGCGATACCATGATTAAACTCGAAATCAATAATGCGGAATATATTGCTCAGTTAGAAGAGGCTCGTTTATCAGCAGACAACCCTTATGGTTATCTGTTTATGGACATTATCTTTTCTGATCCAAGGTTTGATGAAAATACATTTGAAATGAAGAATGTTAAGCGAGAACCGATGAGAACCTATATGACGGAAGATGTGGCTAGGGATTTGTTTGAGAAGTTGGAGAAATATTTCAGTCATAAAAATATGGTACTAACGTCAAAAAACACAAAAAAACTTATGTAGTTTGAGTAATTTAAAACCATCTTCCTCGCTTGTTACTTATGAGTTTGTTAGTATCTATTTCTATTAAATTTTCTTTAGTATTTAGATAAAAAGAGAGATTATAATGGACTTAAAATAATGCGATAAAAAGCAATTAAAAGAAGAGTTTGATCGACTTACAGCATTAACTAGCTATAAAGCAACGATGGGTGTTTTCGATATTTTCACTAGATTACCTGAATTATTAAATAATGATGAAACGGTTTTATGTGTTAATAGTGGTCTTGTTAAATTTAATGTTTGGTTAATTATTCCTACAGATAAACGAGTTATTTTTTTACATAAAAAGAGTGGTCTCTTTCATAAAAAGATTGATTCATCTTCTGTAAATTATGATGCAATTACTTCAATTGACTCCTCTTCCGGATTAGCTGGAGGTAAAATAAAAATTAATACTCCTGGTACTATTTACGAAGTTGGAACACTGCAAAAAAACTCAGTACAACCATTAGTTGATATTATCCTATCTAAAAAGAATAACT
>JAEYFY010000460.1 GCA_023454395.1 Pseudomonadota bacterium | reverse complement strand
TCAGGTGTTGCCAAGCTTCTAGCTTTTCTAAACGTAAATGGATTGGGTTCTTCAACATTCGTGATTACTCATTTTCTTAACTTAGGCGCAGTTTACCTGAAAATTAAAAATATCCACATATTTCCCGGTCATTTAGAGCTTATTCTTATTCAACTGCTCAAATAATCGCCTATTTGAAGCAATACCGTCAGCCCAACGCGTTGGTTCTGGCAATCGATACCCCTTCATACACAGCTCAACCCACTGTAAAGCACCTTCCATACTCACTTTATGACCCGGAGAAATATACAGGGGTTTACATTTTTTCTTACTGCGATAAATCCATCCTATTTGCTCATTCTTATCCATTAACGGCTCCTTGCTTCCCATCTCTTCATTAACGGATTTATCAATGCCACATAAACGACTTTTTGCCACGCCAATAGTCGGTGTATCCACTAATAAACCAAAATGACTTGCAACACCAAGCCTTCTAGGATGAGCAATACCTTGCCCATCGACAAAAATAAGAGAAGGCTTCTGTTTGATTAATTGCCACGCAGCCATTAGCGCTGGGCACTCTCTAAATGAAAGCAAACCTGGGATATAAGGAAGTGTTGTAGGAATTCGCGCGATTTGGTATTCAAGAATGTCAAAAGAAGGGTAATGCATAATCACGATGGCGGCGCGAGTGACCGCGCCACCGTCTTCAAAACCAACATCAGCACCGGCTATATAAGTTGGTGCTGTAAATTGGTCTGTTAAAATAATCTGTTGAGCTTTTTCTGTCTGCTCTTGACGTAATTGTTGGGTATTAATCATTATCCTGATGATAAGGCTTCGATAAACGGTGAACCGCATCAATGAATGCTCCAGCATGTTCAGGTGGAACATCTTGATGAATACCGTGCCCAAGATTAAAGACATGACCGTTGCCTTTACCAAATCCAGCAAGAATAGTTTCGACTTCTTGTTCTATTCTGGCCGGTGGTGCATACAGCATAGAAGGGTCCATATTACCTTGTAGCGCAACTTTATCCCCAACTCGACGGCGTGCATCTTCAATATCAATCGTCCAATCAAGTCCTAATGCATCGCAACCTGTCGCCGCCATCGCTTCTAACCAGCGGCCACCACCTTTGGTAAATAAAGTGACTGGTACTTTTCTTCCATCATATTCACGAATAAGACCATCAACAATCTTATGCATATAGTGTAATGAGAAGAGTTGGTAATCACGCCCCGTTAGCACACCACCCCATGTATCAAAGATCATGATAGATTGTGCGCCCGCTTTAATTTGAGCATTCAAATAAAGAATAACGCTATCTGCCAGTTTATCCAGTAATAGATGTAGTGCTTGAGGCTCTGAATACATCATTTTTTTAATTTTTGTGAAGGCCTTACTACTTCCACCTTCAACCATATAGGTTGCCAATGTCCAAGGGCTTCCTGAAAAACCAATTAATGGCACACTACCTTGCAATGCATGACGAATGGCACGTACTGCATTCATCACATATCCCAATTCATCTTCAGGATCAGGAATAGGCAATTTTTTAATGTCATCAAGACTATTTATGGGTGATTTAAAACGAGGACCTTCACCTGTTTCAAAGTAAAGACCTAGCCCCATTGCATCAGGGATCGTTAAAATATCAGAAAATAAAATAGCGGCATCTAAAGGGAAGCGTCTTAAAGGCTGTAATGTCACTTCACATGCTAATTCTGTATTTTTGCACAATGAGATGAAATCTCCCGCCTGTGCCCGTGTTTCCTTGTATTCAGGAAGATATCTGCCTGCCTGACGCATCATCCAAACAGGGGTGACATCAACAGGTTGGCGCAACAGCGCACGTAAATAGCGGTCGTTTTTCAACTCACTCATGACTAACTCCATTAACAGTAATAGGGCCGCAAAATAGCATGCATTGTAACATGCTAGAAAAATAACTGTTGGCAGACAGCGCCTTTATTTAGTTCTTTTCTTTATCTTGTCTAATATTCGCTATCGTGTCTTCTATCAAGCGTCGAGCAATAGTATCAGGTGGTGGGATCTGGGGTAATTGATCGTAACGATACCAACCCGCACTCATTAATTCAGAAGGATCATGTTGTAGCTCGCCACCATCATAATCAGCTAAAAAGCCCATCATTAAGGAATGAGGAAACGGCCAAGGCTGAGATGATACATAGCGAATATTGCGAATACGAATATTGCTCTCTTCAAACACTTCACGAGCCACGGCTTCTTCTAGTGTTTCACCAACTTCAACAAAACCAGCAAGTACCGTGTAAAGCGGTGAATGTTTATGTCTAACATGATGTGCTAATAAGATTTTATCTTCATGGCGAATACCCACAATAATACAAGGGGCAATTTGTGGATAATAACGTTCATGACAGTTATCGCATAAACATGCCCATTCACTCTCACTATGGCGCATTTTAGAACCACAATAACCACAAAAACGGTGAGAACGATAAAACTCAGCCAGTTGAACACCACGACCGACTAATTTAAATAAATTTTCATCTTGTGAAGCGATAAGTCTTGGTGAGCACATGTCGTTATCCATTTTTCCATGAATAAGCCAAACTGTTTCACCTTGCCATTCCCCCACAATTTTAGCGTGCAGACCAATGAGATCCCAATCTTTAGCTAAACCAAACGGCAGTTCACCTTTAGGTAACCATACTCGCCCACCAAGACTGACTGTCCACCAGCCTTTTTCGGAGCCTGTTAATGTATATAAATGCATAACGACCATTTTATCCAAAATAATGATATAGAATAAAGGATACTCTCTTTAGCAAGAAGCACTCAATGAATTATGACTATCTTCTATAATTCATTAACATTCTTAAAATATAAACATAAATTCCATTAATAATAAGAACCCTTAGAATGACAGATAAAACAAAAAACAAGATTGCTATTTTTGATCTAGATGAAACGCTTTTAGCTGGCGACTCTAGTCGCTTATGGACAAACTATTTGTGGGATAAAAAAATAGTCACAGATCCTCATTTTTTAAAATTAGATGAGCAAATGATCGCAGACTATTACGCTGAAAAACTAGATATAAACCAATATCTTTTTCAACATTTAGCTTACTTTAAACATCACGATATAAATAAAATAAATCATTGGGTTAATGACTTCACTAAAACAAAAATTCAGCCTCTGCTTTATCCACAAGGAATATCAATAATTACACAATATCGACAACAAAATATTCCCGTTATGATTATTTCAGCAACAATGTCTTTTTTAGTTCATGTGATTGCAAAGCAACTCAATGCGGATATTTCAATGGGTATTGATATGCAAATTAAGGACAATCATTACACTGGATTGATTGAAGGTATTCCTACATTTCGAGAAGGAAAAGTTGAGCGTTTAAATCAATGGAAAAAAGCCAATAACATAAACAATACTTATGTTTATTTCTATACTGATTCATCCAATGACCTTCCTTTATGTTACCAAGCCGATCATGTTATAGCGGTTAATGCCGACCCCAAATTAGTACAAACGGCAGATGAAAAAGCATGGGAACAACAACACTGGGAGTTAAATAAATAACCCATATCGGACTTGTAGTTTTTAAAATCTTTCATATACTGGACATCTTCTTGTCGGAGTGCCTAGTGTTTATAAGGCTATTATAAACACAGGCTGAGACCGTTAATTCGGGATCCGCGGAACCTGATCGGGTTAATACCCGCGAAGGGAACAAGAGTGATTCGACCTTTTG
>JAEYFY010000420.1 GCA_023454395.1 Pseudomonadota bacterium | reverse complement strand
GCTGATAAAGCAAAGGCTATCGCAATAGCCAGAGAATACAACAATATTATGCGACCAGAAAAATCTGTTTCTGTTAACTCATTAATTATTGACTCGGGAGGACAATATGGAGAGGCTCTCCCTCTTTCAGAACATTTAGATAAGTTATTTTTGCGGATCACTAATGATGAGAAACCATCAGACAGTACACTTAGTAACTGGGTTAATGACTTAGAAAGAATTAAGATCTTTTTTAAAGATATTCCCGCGAATGAAATCTCACTGGAACATGTAAATGGCTATATTAATGAATATCATGCCGATGCTTCTGCTAATGTACAAAATCGTAAGGTAAGTTTTCTAAAGAAAATTTTTAGTTACGCAATTGATGAATCTCTTATGTTTGATAATCCCGCTGAACGTAAGAAAATGAAAAGAGTCGATGGGAAAAAACGTAGAAGATTATCTTATGATGATTTTCTTAAAATTCGAGCATCTGCAGAACCTTGGTTAAGAACAGCAATGGATCTAGCGTTACAAACAACACAAGCAAGGCTTGAAGTATCACGCATAAAATATAATATCAAAGCCCCCAAAGAAGGCATATGTGGATGTTTATGGTATGAGGAACCCTTAAATGGAATATACGGGATGATTTATATTCACAGACAAAAAGTGCAACATAAAGAGGCATCTCACATTGCGATCCCAATAGGCAAAGCACTTAAGGAAATCATCGATAATAGCCGTGACAATGTAGCAAGCCCTTATATTGTGCATAGACTACCTACTCGTATCCCAAATAAGGTGAGTAAAGAAGTGAATCATCCAACACAAGTTGCACCAGATTACCTTAGCCGTGCATTTTCAGCGTTGCGTGATCAAGTAGGTGTTGCCAGTCATTTACCTTTAGATGAAAGGCCTACCTTTCATGAAATAAGAGCATTGGCAGCCTTTATGTTTAAACAACGTGGTTTTGATCCACAAGCTCGAATGGCTCACAGTGATGCAGAGTCAACCAAGATTTATACTGAAAACCATGTACAATGGGTTGAAGTGCCACATTGTGAGATTGTGGGTAATTAAGCCTTGATATAATAACCAGCATCATTTAAATAAAGCTCGTTACTGTCCCTATGACTGCGGGACAGTAGGAAGAAAGACAAAAATGTTACTTAAATATCTAACTGGAACTAGAAACGATGAGAAGAAGTTAAAAATACTTTTATAAATATAATTGTTGATTATTTCCTCATTACCAATACCAATGAACTCCCAACAGATCTCTATCAATTAGACAAATTAAGATAAGGTCGATCTTTGCTTACATCAAGTAGATCTAAGAAAAATGAATCAGTTATCCGAATATTAGAACCAATCTTTACATTTGTAGAATTGTTGCAGAAGAAATCAAAGTGATATCTTGGGTGTACTTTAGCCCTAGCATTTTTAGGATCATCATCAAATCGAAAGTATCCATGATCAACTAACAGCAATGAAGAAATAGCATCACAATAATTTACAGCTTGCTGAATATCTCTGTCAAAGTTATCACATAATTCTACAGTTATCTTCTCATAAGAAAAAGAACCATTGTCACAAGTAGTAATAACATTTCTACAACGGGAAATAAATTCAGCATTAACAGGAAGAGCATAGGCATCATAGTTAAAACAAATATTGCTTTCATATTCAATTACCTGAAAAGGTAAATTCATAGTAAAAAAACCATCTGTTTTTTTTACTAATATACGTTTATGAGTACCTGTGCTTATTAATAAATCAAATTCCTCTGTTTCTTTATTCCAAGAATCATGGCATGTATTTATAATCTCTGCGGTAACCAGAAGATTTTCTAGATTGGAAAATGCATCTCTTACAGCACAAAACTTGTTGAGATATTCCGTTGGAACATTATTAAAAAAGTAAAGGCTCATAGTTTTTTATTCCTTTCATATTCTATTTCAATCAAGCCTTCAATGTATTTTCCATCAGCATCGTCATCTTCTGCTATTATCTTTTCAACTCTATTAGTTATTTTAGCAATTAAACGAGGTGTAGATCTTTTATCTGCACAATAGTTTTTAACCATTTGAAAAATAGAAACAGGCTCATCTAGAACAATAAAATCTTTTTGATTATTTATTTCGTCATCTGAAGGAAGCCTTACATCCATATAGTTTTTTTCATTAAGAAAATTTAAACCTTCAAGTATTGTGGGGATTGCCGGATTTTCATTATCATCACCCAAAACTAAGTGACTTTCTAAGAATGACCTAGCCATCATAGTGTAGAGTGCATTTCGAAAGTTAGCTCTCTTTACCAACTTCATGGCAAAACAAATAACAAATGGAAATTCAAGACCTTTTGCATTATTTATATTAGAAATAAAAAGTTTACCTTCTTGTTTTGATTTTGTTTCATGCGATATATTTGAATCCCAACCAAATTGTTGCTTAACTTTTAATTCTAGCAAATGAATGTAGTCATAAATATAGCCACCTGCATCAAGAAAAATAACGGCAATATCGCCTTGTTCTAAAGACGGATTACGTTCCTGGATATCTTTTATTATATCAACGATTTTATCTGGACCATTGTCTGTCCCTTCTAGCAAATGAATAGCGGTGCTTTTATGGTTTTTGGGTATATCTTCAAAGCGTCTCAAGGGATCTCTTGACAAATGCACTCTATCACCTACTTTTTCATATTTATACCCACAAGAATCCCATTCAGGCTCTTTTAACCAACGTAGAACTGGCTTTTCGTAAAGCCCCATACCTAGGGCATGAGAAAACATCAAGTTCTTAGGATCAGTACGGTAGCATTTTTTAAGAACGATATCTGCTCGATTGACGTTATCGCTAATTGGCATAAAAATGTTTTGGAAAACATCACCTGCTACATACAATTTTTTAGAAGTTACCATTTCACAGAGATCAATGAAGCTTTGTGGGAAATCTTGGCTTTCATCGATAAATACGTAATCAAGAGCTTTTTCATCAGTTCTCCCACTATTATTTATATCTAGAATGGCTTTCTTGCATAGAGCATCAAAGTCTCCGTTTCCAAAACCTCCGAATGGTATATCGTAATAATGGCAAATATATCTGTACATCCCAGAAAATGGTTCTCTAGTCAAGCCCCAAGAGTTGAAACAAAAAAGCTTAGTGCCCCACTCAATCTGTTTTTCGACTCGCATAAAATCGAAAAACTCAGGAATTCTGGTTCTCATTGTGGAAGCTAAAATTTTATTAAAACAGGTAAATGCAATTTTAGAGTCAGGGTTTTTTGAGTAAATTTCTTTTAATTTATGCAAAAGCAGTTCAGTTTTACCTGAACCTGCTAATCCCTGTATCACACTTTTTTTTCCATACCCACTTTGGAACACAAATTTTGTTTGATCTGTATCAAATAAAATGATTTTGGATTTTATTGTATCTAATAGATTATTTGCCTCAAGGTTGATTCTTGAGGTGTCGTTAATACTACCTACAATAAGTGAGATTATTAAATCAATAACTCTACTTTCTTTAGTTTCAACCTCCAGTTTATTAAAATCGATATCATCACGAGAAAGTGATTCGAATAAACTTTGCCATAATTTTTTTCTACCTATCTTATCTCGGTACTTGAATTTTTCAGCTAAATAAGATACATCTTCAAGAAAATCTTCTTGATACTCCTCAAATAAATTAGAGTTATCCCCACAATCTATAAAGAAAGGTTTTATACCAGAAGAAAATACCGCAATCGCTTGATTATAATCATACTTTACATCCTCATTAGATAGTGGCCTGCAAAGAATATATGTCTGTTTTTTACGCTGTTCAGCATAGTTATTTATTATTTCATCAACACCAGAGCTTTGAGCCAGTGCTAATGCATCCTGAGAGTAAAAGCAGTAATTGGACATCAAACTTCCTCTTTAATTAGTTATCTATTCACTTTAAATTCTTAGTTATTCACAGTATATATCAATAATTATCTTTGTTCTGAATCATACCCCTTATACAGAAAAAACACCTTGTAGTTTAGTTGATATAGATTGTGATCTAGAAAACTTCAGCATAAAAATTGGTCAGACTCTGTAATATCATACTGCATACCATCCATTGAGATAAAAAGGAAACCAATCTCAGTACTCAGAAATTATAAATAAAAATTAATTGTACGACATATATATTTTATATTAGTTATATTCTAATAGTGGCTATTGACTACTGTATAATAGTTATAATTGAACACCCCTATTAAGTTCTCTGCCCCAGAGTACAGCAACTATATTTCTAAGTAAAAACACCTAAAAAGCTACTTAATACAGTACATTTAGTAAATCTTGATTGATGTACCAATAACTATTACTGCTTCCTTTACTCATACTTACTGGAGCGTCAATATTTCATTCAGACTAGATAGTCAAATTTAACTATGTTCTATCTACGAAAACTCTCAGCTCAAGTCTAAGAAGCGAATATATAATTATAGTGGTAAAACTCCCCTTAACCCATTGATTCTTATAATGCATATTTTGTATATTTAGCACTGTATGCAATTACATGCAAATGTATTATTTATATTTATAATCAAAGTGTTAGATAATTTAAAATCAGTTTCATGGGGTGTCAGGGGTCGTAGGTTCAAATCCTATCATGCCGACCAAAATTCCTTAGAAAAACCAACCGCTTATGGTTGGTTTTTTTATGTCTGAAATTTGTGTGTGGTAAAACTGGTGTAATACTGGTGTAAAACCCACATCAGATTTGCCTTGTTTAAGTTCCAATTCTCGCCCTATTCTTATGCTATAATTACTCTCCAATTCATTAATAGAACTTATGAAACGAAAAATCTTGCTGAACTAACACTAGAAGAAAAAGACAAAATTAATGTCGATTTATCCGCTTCAGATGTCGCATATAAAGAACGATAACAACCAGCACATTTGGGAGCGTACTTTAATGAGCAATTAGCGTTTTATCGTAAGAGAATTATGAACATAAAACTAATATTTACCATAATGTATATTTACATCATGGTGAAAGAGTTTGTTAGTACGGATACAAAGCGTAAAGATACAAAAGGAATACATTGTGCTCAAAGATAACTTTAATGAATTACAAATTTTTTTTGCTGTTGCGAGGGAGAGAAGCTTTACTAAAGCTGCGGCTAAACTAGGCGTTTCTCAATCCGCTTTGAGCCATGCAGTAAAAGCATTGGAAGAACGTTTAAATACACGGCTTTTAACACGCACCACACGCAGTGTCGCGGCAACAGAAATGGGGGAAAAGATTATCGCTTGTCTTGAACCTCGACTGGCTGACCTTAATCACGAGTTAGAGGCAATTATTCAGCTTAATGGTGTCGCATCTGGCAATATCCGCCTTTCAACGGGGGAGCATGCAGCACGCAGTCTTCTTTGGCCCAAACTCAAACCGTTTCTACGTGCATACCCTGAGATTAATGTCGAATTGGTGGTTGATAATGGGTTTGTTAATATTGTCGATGAAGGTTTTGATGCAGGAATACGTTTAGGGGAAAGTGTTGATAAGGACATGGTCGCCGTTAAGATTGGCCCTGATATGCGACTAGCAATTGTTGGTTCACCGAGTTATTTCGATTCTCAAGGCATACCACGAACACCTCATGATTTACAGCATCATCGTTGTATCAATATGCGACTGCCTACTGCGGGGGGATTGTATCATTGGGAATTTGAGAAAGAAGGAAAATCGTTACGAGTTAGAGTGGAAGGACAGCTCACCTTTAATCTATTATCTGAGCGAATTGATGCGGCGCTGTCTGGGTTTGGTATTGCTTGTGTCCCCGAGGATACCATCCAAGAAGCTGTCAAATCAGGAAAGCTGATCCACGTTTTAAGTGATTGGTGCCCGGCTTTTTCAGGCTATTATCTTTATTATCCAAGTCGAAAACAGCACCCTCCCGCGTTTGCATTATTGATTGATGCACTGCGTTACAGTGAGAAATAGAGGCTGGTAGTGTGAGACAAATGTATTGATGTTTACCAGCCTAAAATAAGTTTATCGATTAATTAGTGCTTGTAACGCAGCAGGATAGCGTTCTCCAACAATTTTAACTGTTTCCAGCGCATGGGCAATGTTTTGCAAATCGTTATTCGTGAGTATGACATCGACAGCATTTAAATTTTCCTCTAAACGATGCAGTTTAGTTGTGCCAGGAATAGGAACAATCCACGGTTTTTGTGCCAATAACCAAGCCAGTGCAATTTGTGCTGAAGTCACGCCTTTCTGGCTAGCAAGGTCAGCTAACAAAGTAACCAGTTGTGCATTCGCCTCTAACGCTTCTGTATTGAAACGTGGGACTTTGCTACGAAAGTCATCATCGTTAAATGTGGTATTCGCATTAATTGCCCCAGTTAAAAAACCTTTTCCTAACGGGCTAAAGGGCACAAATCCAATGCCTAATTCTTCAAGCACAGGTAATATTTCATCTTCAGGTTCACGCCACCAAAGTGAATATTCGCTTTGCAGTGCGGTGACAGGCTGAATGGCATGTGCTCGGCGAATTGTTTGAGCGCTGGCTTCAGAGAGGCCAAAGTGCTTTACCTTACCTTCCGCAATCAAATCTTTTATTGTGCCTGCAACATCTTCAATCGGTACATCTGGGTCAACACGGTGTTGATATAAAAGGTCAATAACGTCAGTTTTGAGCCGACGTAATGAGCCTTCGACTGCTTCACGAATATGTTCTGGGCGGCTATTTAAAAGCTGCTGTTTATTTTCATTACTGCAGTTGAAACCAAATTTTGTTGCAATAACTACCCTATCTCGAAAGGGTTTTAATGCTTCACCAACCACTTCCTCATTCAAGAATGGTCCATAGACTTCTGCGGTATCAAAAAAAGTGACCCCACGTTCGACGGCTGTACGCAGCAATTCAATGGCTTGATGTTTATCTGTGGCTGGACCATAACCGTGACTTAGCCCCATACAACCTAATCCAAGTGCAGAAACTTCAAGTTTAGAATTACCGAGAAAACGTTTCTTCATGATTTATGTCCTGATCATTAATTAGAGTGCTTGCATAACTAAACATCTAGCTTGCGGCCAGCGAGCCATTCGACCATTGCAGGATCGCGGTGTGAGAAAAATGCACTTGTTGCCGTATCCATTGCTGCGATTTGTGTCATTTCATTATCGGTTAGAGTGAAATCGAGAATGTTTATATTTTCTGCCATTCTAGTTTTACGAACTGATTTAGCCAGTGACACAATGCCTCGTTGAAATAACCAGCGCAGAACAACTTGACCAATACTTTTGCCGTATTTTTCACCGATAGCGGTGAGTTGAGGATGCTGAAATAATCCATTTCTGCCTTCAGCAAAAGGCGCCCAAGCCTCTGGTTGGATATTCTTACTCTGCATCCATGGCACTGCATGTAGTTGCTGATTGAATGGGTTAACTTCAACTTGATTGACCGCAGGAATAACTTTATTGAATGCTATAAGGTCAGCTAATCTGTCTGGATGAAAATTGCTGACGCCAATTGCCCGAATTTTTCCAGCTTGATAAAGTTCTTCCATTGCACGCCACGCACCGTGGACATCGCCATAAGGTTGGTGAATAAGGTAAAGATCAACATAGTCGAGTTGCAGGCGACTTAATGAACGTTGAAATTGGGCTTTTGCCCCTTCGTAGCTGGCATCCTGTAGCCACAACTTCGTCGTAATAAATAAATCTTCTCGTGCTATTTGGCTCTGTTTTAATGCATTCCCGACTTGGGTTTCATTTTGATAGGATGCAGCGGTATCTATTAAACGATAACCGGTTTCAAGTGCGTCAATAACGGCGCGTTTACACTCGTCTGCATCTGTCATTTGAAAGACACCGAAGCCTAACAATGGCATTTCAACCCCATTATTTAATTTGACAGTTTGCATAATGCGCTCCTTTTTATTTTCGTTGGAATAAAGCATAGAGTAGATTTATTGATTAGATTAGAGGTTATAATCCTCTAGAGCTTATGAGCAGAATTCATAAATAATGGATCCTGCCCATAATAGGCGTGAATTATTGTAGATTTTTTTGCTCAATAAATTGACTAACTAAATCAGTAAGTTGAGTATTGTTCAGATCCGAAAAAGGAAAATGTGTATTTCCTTTAATACCCATCTCTGGCAAATGGATAACGGTCACATCCCCCACCATGTTGATTAACCACATCTCGCCATTCTCTAACGTACCCTCCAGCTATCTTGGGCAGGCGTAGTGACAGGATTGCTAGGGAAGAGGATTAAATGGAATTTTACTAAGTTTCTGATCGGACGTGACGGCGAACTGCTCAAACGCTTTGCGACAACCATAATCAAATCTCTACATCACAGGAGATTTAATTATGTCTAAGTCACCGTGGGATAAAGATCGTATTATTGGGCAAAAACGACCGCTTAAAATATCTCCTATATGGGGGGGATATGGGGGATCCGTATTAGACTCGTGTAATGAAGTGCAGTAGTGAATATGATTTATTTCTTAGAAGAAATATCATCAGAAGTGTTCCTATAGCTTATCTTGATAGATGTGATAAGGTCTACTCGCCCAATTTTTTCTGAATAGGTCATAAAAATATCATTAGAACCATAACGTTATGGTGATGTCAGTAGAATTATTTTATTCATGTATTTTTTCATAAGAGGTCCGTATTTGATTTTAGAATTCAAAAGACTAACAGAGGTCAATGTTAGCAATATTATTACGCTAAATAACCATCCTGATGTATTACGACACATGCCATTGGGAACCCCCGATTTTAACTACCAAAAGTGTATAGAATGGGTGGCGCAAAAAGATGCTCAATGGAAAGAACATGGTTATGGCCCGTGGGCAATTATGATTAATGAGCATTTTGCTGGGTGGGGAGGATTACAATATGAAGACGGTGATGCAGATCTTGCCCTAGTGCTTCACCCAGATTATTGGGGTGCAGGTAAAGTCATCTATGACGAAATTATCAGACGTGCTTTCTGTGAAATGAAACTAGAAAGCATCACTATTTTACTTCCCTTGAGTAGGGTAAAAATTAAAACTATTTTACGGTTAGGTTTTCATCCTGATGGTGAAGTGATGTTTGATAGCATATGTTTTCGTCGGTTCCGCTTAGTAGCAACGCAAAAACCTGTATAAAGCAGGTTGTTATCTAAAAAATATATTAGCGGTCGCGCTAACCATGCATTCCAGAACAGGAATGATTATGAACGCCCGCTCTTTGCTCAAAGCAGGCAATCATAATGAGGTGACTTATATTGCGTATTTAGGTCGAATGGATATATTTATTCAGTTTTATGGATCTTTCTCAATTTAATAATCTACTTAAAACTCAACTAACGAAGGTCAATGCCTGTTATTTAAATAGGTTCACCATCAGTACCGATTATTTCTGCCTCGTTCTTCTGCATATCTATAAGCACCTCATCTTGATTACGAGTAAGAGCCTCAACACCAAACATCCCTTCTTTCACACCTAACACTATCGAATCACGCCACTGATACTTGAAATCCAAGCACCAACAATCACACTTTTTATCCTATCTATCATCTCATTTTAACTTGCTCCCAAAATCGATATATAATAAATTACATAACGATAACAAAATAAAAAGTTGGAGAAGCAATGAAGTTATTTATGTTCTACATTGGTGGTAATGCTGGTAAATCAAATATTGAAGTTCACGATATCCAATTTGTTGTGGCAGAAAAACCTACAGATGCTTGGCCTGCGTTAAGAGAAGCATGGTTTGGAGATAAAGACAAAATACATATTGATGGTTATGCAGAAATCACTTGGGTTGATGGATTTAATATTACCCTTAGTGATAAACCTAGCAATAGCAACGATAATTTATATTTTGTTAATGTGGGAGGCTACCATCCATCAAGTCTAGCTGAATTGCATGAATTTGATTTATTTGTTGCTAAATCAGCGAATGAAGCTAAAGAGAAGGCTATTGCAACGCTTTTAGTAAATAGTCAGCAGCAACATAAAGATAATTTAAAAGATGTTGATGATTGCATTTTATTAAGCAAAATTGGTAATTTTTACATTCATCTAATGCCAAATAATTCAGGTGAACATTTCAAACCTTTATGGCAAGGTTATCAGCCTATTGGTATTGAAAAGACTCAATAATAATTTTTACTGCGCTGTTATTTTTCAGCGTAGTATATTTTATAATTTAAGCAATCATCAACTTGTTTTTAAATATGTATCAATTTAAACAACATTGATATTTCCATTTAAAATAATCCCATACTATTTATTTGTAATTTTTGTTATTTAAAATTCATCAACTTCTTAAAATAGAAGCCTTTTTTAGTTTTTGGAAATTTACTTCCATAATAGATTTTTCGCTCATAATCTCGACCAGCATAGTGATTATCACCATAAAATTGACCATATAATGCAGTTTTAGGGCACACTTCATCAGAAAAAAATCTATGATTATTATCCACTTCAATTTTCCTTCTTTAAATTAAAATTAAGACCTCTTTAAATTAATTATAAATATTTATTATTTATAATTTTTAGTAGTTATTTAATACCATACTACTTTTATAAAATAGATCCAGTTTCTATTGGTACTATTATTTAAATTAAAGAAAAAACATAATTAGACAAAATAAAAATTGAGTGTATGCTATATATCAGACACTCAATAATTAAAAACTTATTATTCATTATCTATTTTTCTATTCGCTATTCCAAAAGGAATATGCACAGAAGGTAATTCAGATGATGATTTTAAATGCAGTCTTTGATCATCAAAGAATATATGAGGTTTTAAAATTCTCAGAACATTGGCCTTCTCTACTCCCCCCATAAAAAAGGCTTCATTAACAGAAATTCCCCATGCTCTCATCGTGTTAATAACACGTTTATGAGATGGCGCATTACGTGCAGTAACAATAGAGATCTTAAGTAATGGAATATATGTAGGATCTTGTTTTACTTTTTCTAATTCCAATTTTTGAATATCAGAAATACGCAGTAAAAACTTTTTTAATGGTCCAGGATTATGAGGAACATTAACCATTTTGGCTTCATGATTATGAAATTGAGACAATTCACCTGAAGTTTTATAAATAACTTCAGCTTCATCATCAGCAATCACACCATCAAAGTCGAACGCAATTCTTAATTCATCAGCATCATCATCATTAACATGACCTTCTAATATCTGCCCTGCTGGATAATTTGCATTAATTGCTTGTAAAACATCGTCATGATCAGCAGATAAAAATAATTCAATATCAAATGCTGGAATATAAATATGAGGTGATTTTCCTTGAAGAAATACAGCTCGGGTGATCCCAAGCTTATAATGTTCAATAGAATTCATCACTCTTAATCCAGTGTCGGGATCATTTCTAGATAACAAAATAACTTCAACGAGTGGATCGTCAGGTCTAATATTATTTAGCTTCAAAAGTCGACTAATAAAAGGAAATGCAACACCTTTATTCAAAGGTACATCCTGCATTTTATGTTGATATTTTCGATAAGCTTCCTCTCCTTGAGTGCGAAAAATATTATCTGATTCTTCTAAATCAAATAACGCACTAGAAGAAAGCCCTATGACTAATCTCTTCGTTAAATCATACGCCATCGCCAAAATTCCCTGCTAGTTCCTTTTATTATTCATAATATCACTCTTTTAAGAGAGTGAAGATAAGAAAACTTATACAAAAAAGCAGATAAAATCGTAGTATTTACCTGAGTATAAGCACTTTATCATTAAATCACACCCCGCAAATGATATTGATTATTATTTGCATTTAAGGGATATCCTTATTATTGTTATGACTACAATTCATAAGGAGAAAACTCATGGTTAAGAAAACGATACATTTACGCTCTCAGCATTTTAAAGATTTAGTCAATAAAATGAAAAAAATGAGTGCTGTTAAAAATACAATAAACACTAAATCAGAAAATAGTGATCTTATTGTTATTAATAATAAAATCCCAACTTTGGTTTCTATAAAGTAAAATAATTTATTGGCTTTTAGTGTGAATAAATAATAACCGCAATTTTCTTAGGGTTGACAGATTAAATGATAATGATTATCTTTTAATTCGTGAATAGTTGAGTATTTTACTTGGTTTTTCACAACGACATTGCTCACATTGCTTCTAGTATTTATTGACCAACTCTCCTAGCGTTGGTCTTTTTTTTATCTGTATTATCCCGCAATCTGCTTAACCCTAAATGGAGGACATACTTTCCTTCGAAATACTATTATCTTGTTAAAGCTAAAATAGTTTATAGTGAATTTAACGCAAGGTAGTAATATTGTATTTGGTTATCACATCTAAAAAGGATCATGAAATAACCACATTATAATTAAACCATATCATCAATAGGGATTTTAAATTATGGGTTTTATTTCCACTATCATTGGAAAAAATAAAGAGCTAACACCAGAGCAGCAATGGGAACAACTTAATAAAAAATATGCAGATAATCCTATAGAGCGTATTCGTGAAAAATTAGTACTCGTATCTAGTGTTGATCATGAATATAAGGAATTTGGTGCTGACAATCATAAATATCAACTAAATTCTCCACTCTCAATAGAGAAAGTTAATCAGCTACAAGTAAAGGCAGGATGTGAATTCCCCGAAGATTATATCGCCTTTATAACTCAAATTGGCAATGGCGGTACAGGCTCTTATGGCGGTGCGGGTCCTTACTATGGCTTATATGCTTTTGATGACGCAATAGATAGAAATGGCGTACAAAATTGTGCATTACCCTGCTTACTTAAACCTAAAATGGATATCGATGAATGGAAAGCACTGTGTCATGTACCCGAAGACTGTAGTGATGAAGACTTTGATATTATTTGCGATAGAGTTCATCAAGGTACGCTTTATTTAGGCACTTGTGGATGCGAATACGATCTTTTATTAGTGGTCAATGGTAAATATAAAGGTCATATTTTATATACCTCTGATTGGGTTAATTCAGATACTCCTTACACATTTTCCTATGAAACTTCATTTACACAATGGTACGAACGTTGGTTAGATGAAGTGATTTTAGGCTATGACACAAGTTGGTTTGGTCATCGAATGGGAGGCAATGAAGAAACATTACTTCATTTTGCCCAAAATAATGAAGATATTACGAAAAAAATTAGTGCTATCAAGTCACTAACTAAGTTGCCTGAATTATCCAATAGCAGTTTATGTTTTTTAGAACAACAACTACAAACTGAAAATATTGAGTTATATAAAGCTTCATTAAATGTTTTAGCCACTTATTTTAAAGAACAAGCATTACCTTATATTCAGCAAGCTTTAGTTGCTCCATTTGATGAAAAAACCGACATTGTTATTCCTATTATTTACTCTAAATATAGAGATCAATGCTCTCTTTTCAAAGATAGCCTTTTCCCAATTCTTAAAGTAACGAACAGCGAAGATACATTGCGTTTTATCGGTTACTCTTTGACCGAATTAAAAGCCGTTTTAGTTGAAGATTTTCAACCATTCTTTACTCACCCAAATGTAGAAATAATAAGAAGTGCAATTTATGCGGCTTCTCATGATATTAATTTAAAAGAAAAAACATCAGCATTTTATGAACTCGCAATCTCTGAAAATGAAGAGGTCAGCTTAGGTGCAATTCAGGCATTATCTAGCTCAAATTATATCGATAGTGAGTTGCTACCTTATTTACAACAAGCTTGGAAAATGTATCCCAAAGAAAAAAATCCTTATATACGCAACAATATCTCTTCTTATATTGCGAAGGTATATCAGAACAATGAAGTTGATGTAACAAAATGGTAACTAACAGATAAATAGGCATTTTTCTCTTATTTATTTTAAATAGACAATAAGTAGATCTTGTTATTGTCTATTTTTAATTCAAATCTCATTATAAATAAGCATATTGTTATTCTAACCAATGAAATAAATTATCAAGAATTTCAACTAAATGTATGCAAACTTTATAGTTAAACCAAGATGATTTTCATTTATATCATTTAACCTCATAGTTAAATTAAAATAAAAACCAATAAAATCACGCAGTTAAATACAATAAAATCCCAAAAAACATTTATTACTTCAGAAAACCACTCTAATTCTGCACTTATTCTTATTATTTCTTTTTAAAGTTTGTTACAGATTGATATCTTTTTTTCCCTTATTATTTTTTTCAGTATTTCATCACTGATAGATATTTAATTTTCCCCCGCCTTGCGCGGGGATTTTTTTATCTAAATTACCCTCTCAAAATGTTCAATCGCTAAACTCTCACTATTTTCAAACTAAACCTACTTTCCTATTTTTCCCCCATAGCGTAAACATATTATGCCAATTATGTCTTTTGTAATGGACGAAAAGGGATATGGCAATAAAGCTAAAATTAGTGACAGAGCAAAATGTACATACCTTCATAAACTGGGAAATAAAAGTAATCAACACATCACTCAATTAATTACAGGAACATTAGGAGTTCCTTTTCAATATCAAACGTTATCTTATCAATATAAAAACTATCTAAAAAAATGAGTTTTTATTCTTAATAACTATTTCTTTGTAATATTTTGACAACTTTTTTTGAACTCTGAAATTACTCATTTTATAAGTTTTCTATTTTAACGACAAAATGTATCATGAAAAAATTAAGTAATTTAACTAATATCAAAAAAAGTTAACTTATTAACAAAAATAATTAAAAATAAATTTAATTTTTAAATTTCAGATGTTTATATAAACTATAATTAACTCACGTTAATAATTCAGTGCTGAAAAAATCATAAATTCATTCATAAATCTTTATCTACCTGTCATTAACTATCAAGATTTTTTACAGATTGATATATTTTTTTCCTCTAATATTCCTTCCACCAACTTGGTACGAAAAAATACTTATTCATCGTATACAGAAAAACAAATAAAAAATTAACCAAAGAAAGAATATTTAAGGAATATAAAATGAAAAATAATTTTATTATCGGAAGTTTTTTAGCACTTTTATTATCAGCTCCAGCTATGGCAAATAATAATAAAGTAATCGGTTCAGGAACAATTACATTTACAGGTTCAATTATAGAGGGAAATTGTATGACCAACTCTGTAGGAAATACTTTTAAAACAAATTGTTGGAATGGAACTGAAATGGAGGAAACTTTGCATAACATTGAACCCAATAAAGTTTTTGACGCTCAATTGGGTGAAAATAAAGGTACAATGAGCATAAATTGGATCAAAGAAAATGTAGGGATTATGGATATCGAATATAACTAATATAGAAAAATTAAAATCATATATTTTTAATAAACATCAATCTCTATCAAGTAGAAATAGTATTTATTATTAAATAACGAGTATATATTTTCAAGAAATTAGAATTCATTACTATATAAATAATATTTTTTATTATGACTATAACATATTAAGTAGATATAGTTTATTTCTATATTTGCTAACTCTATTTTAACTTATTTATATAAATTTAATCGT
Source organism: Pseudomonadota bacterium (assembly GCA_023454395.1). Lineage (GTDB taxonomy): Bacteria > Pseudomonadota > Gammaproteobacteria > Enterobacterales > Enterobacteriaceae > Proteus > Proteus appendicitidis. Next base: position 1,740 of record JAEYFY010000420.1, on the reverse strand, counting down.
CTTATCTTTGCTTTGTATGCCCAGTCTTTATCGACCAAATCCATACAAACATTAGGGTTGACAAGTTAAGTGATAATGATTATCTTTTACCTTGTGAATAGTTGAGTGTTTTACTTGGTTTTTCACAACGACATTGCTCACATTGCTTCCAGTATTTACTGTGACCAACACATCATGTGTTGGTCTTTTTTTATATATATTAATAATTAATTATAAAAACTGGCTTCACCTGCTGGTCGAGTTTTAAAACGACGGTGAGCCCATAAATATTGATCTGGCGCTCTCATAATTTCTGTTTCAATCAACTTATTCATTCTATCTGTGTCATTTTGAATATCTTCAGAAGGATAATTAATCAGCTCTTTACCTATGATTAAACTGTATTTTTTACCTTTCAGATTTTCATTTCTGACCAAAGTAACAGTTAAAGATGGTGCTCCTGATAATTTTGCTAAAATAGCAACCCCTTTTGAAGTTGATGTTTTTTCGACAGAAAAGAATGGAGAAAATGTTGTACCTTTTAAACCAAAGTCTTGGTCAGGAGCAAACCAAATTGCTTTCCCTTTTTTTAACTCCATAACCATAAACTTCAAGTTACGTCTATCTATCATGCCCTTATCTGAACGGCATCTTGCTTTAGTTTGGATAAACTCCATCGCTTTATTATTATGTGGTCTATACATAGCGTTCACAGGGAAACAAAGCCCCATAATGCGTCCACCCAGCTCTAGAGACATAGAATGTATACCAATTAATAGGATCCCAGCATTTTTATCATTTGCATCAGTAAAATTGGCGATCCCCTGGACTTCAAAGAGGTTTTTTAATCGGCGATCACTCCAAAACCACGCCATGCCCGTTTCAAATAATGCGACACCTAATGACGATAAATTATCCATCACAAGCTTGTTAATTTCATTTTTATCTTTATTAGGGAAACATAATTCTAAATTTTTCTTTATGATCGAGACTCTTCTTTTGACAAAGAAACGAGATAACAGCCCAAGATGTTTACCTAAAAAAAGTAACCAAGAATAAGGAAGTTGTACTAATAAAAAAAGAATAAAAACACCAAACCAAGTTAAGAAATATTTTGGATGTAATAGATGCAATGAAAAAACATTTTTAGCGTACACAAGTTTGTCCTTTAGGAACCAAAAAGCATTTAAGCCACATTGAATTAAACAGCAATTGTTTAAGATAAGTCTTTAAATGTTAATTTAATTTAATTTTATCTTAAATTATTTTTATGATTTATCTGATATCTTTTATTCTAATAAAATTTTTTTGTTTCTTTTGATTGAGAAGGCAATATCTTAATGCCTTTATTTTGCCATTATAATAATTAATTTATCCATTAATTTATTGTTCTGTAAAAATCAGTAGGTATTAAAGTAAATAACTTTCTGGAGTTTTAAATAATTTATATTAAATACTTACATAACTTTAATAATACTATTTTTATACGCTTTGCTAAGTACACTCTAAATTTAAATAACACTAAAAATTGATATAAAAAAAAACCTCACCGAAGTGAGGTTTTTTAGATCTTACTTGTATCAATATTGCATTAAGCAATACATACAGTAATAAAAGCTCAATAGATTACAGAGCGATTACGTTCGCTGCTGCTGGACCTTTAGCGCCATTTTCGATAGAAAATGAAACTTCTTGGCCTTCTTTCAGAGATTTGAAGCTATCGCTTTGGATCGCTGAAAAGTGTACGAATACGTCTTTGCT
>JAEYFY010000419.1 GCA_023454395.1 Pseudomonadota bacterium | reverse complement strand
CAATTAAGGCAAGAGTCCAAATTATCCATATCCCGCTGAATATAATATTTCGCAGTGTTCGCTTATTCTCCATAATTAGCTATATCCTTACCTCCCTGACAATAAATACACTTATGCATTCACCATTTTAATAAACGAATGACAAGCATAATGCCAGCAATAAGCCTATTATTACCTTTTAGTTTTTTGATTTGTTCCTTAGGCTAAATAATATTTAGTTAAACACAAAGATTATCTATTTTAATCACCAAACTTTAATGTAAATAAATTATGAGTAGCAAACACTTATTTAGATAAATATTTTGTATTAAAAATTAACATTTTATACTTATATTCTTTTTTTTATAAAAAAATTGTTCAAAAATATTTATCATAAAGCCACAGGACAATCCAATTTTTCAAAATAAAAATATGAGATGCCTGTCACAGTAAAAAATAGAAGAAAAAAAACACTAAGAAGAAATCAGATTTAAGTGTGAGATCTGTGTTTATATTTTGTTAAATTTTATCTTTAGTTATCCACTTTTATAACTTACGTTAATATAACATATAAAAACCAGTTTTCTTTTTCAATTTTAATTCTCATTTTATGACTTTATTTTTCAAACAAAACACAACAATTAAATAACAATATAAACACAATAAGAAAACAATGATTATACCTACCTTTTAAATACATCTATTATTTATTTACACTGTAAAGAAAGTGAAGTAAGAATAACTCCATGTTATATATGGATTTTAATACTAAAAAAATAAGTGTAAATTATTGATTACACAAATATACTTACCATTCTTTATTGTCTCAAATAAAAAATTTTTCTTATTTAATTTTCTTTTACAATTTATACCAAATCCCACTAAATTAACAAAACGACTTATCTTAAATTAGCAAAATAAAATGCAGTGTCTAATATCTAAAAAAAAACATCATCAAATTAAAGAAAATAATCTCCTTTTTATTTTAAATAGCACTCAATAATAAAGAAGTGTTTTTATAAATGTTCTTATATTTATCATTATAAAAATACAGTGATACTCATATAATAATTTTTGGGCGAATTATGAATACAATGCAATGCGACAAAAACAATCAAAACGATTGTACGATTGAAAAAAAATCTTTTTTCTATTCACAATATCAAATACTAGAAAATGAGCAAAAAGCCCTCTTCCTTATTCGGAAAAATGCACTTATTTTGCAAAACTGCACAGATACAATCACAGCAAACCAAGACCAAGTTCTTTTTTTACAACAGGGCAACTATACAATAAAAACACAAGGCACCGATCCTGTAGAGATTATTGCGATACCTCTTTCAGATGATTTCTTAAGAGATTTCATGTCAAAGTACAACGATATTTTGTGTAATATAGAAAGAGATGAAGAATTTTCTAGTGCTTTTATTTGTTTTCAAGACTCCCCTCTTATTCACTTTTGTAGCAATGGTTTTGAATATCTCACCGCCCAATCCTGCCCTGAAGCGTTCACACGGTTACGAATTGAAGAGCTTTTAATCCTTTTGCTGTCAACAGAACAAGGCTCAGATTTAATGGCATTATTGCGTCAACTCAGTCATCGCCAGGTTGATCGCTTGAAAATATTTATGGAAAAGAATCATTTAAAAAGTTGGAAACTAAAACAATTTGCCCGTGAATTTGGTATGGGATTAACAACATTTAAAGAGCTTTTTAACCACGTCTATGGTACATCTCCAAGAACATGGATCTGCGAAAGAAGAATTATTTACGCACATCAACTATTACTGACTACTGAAATGAGTATTGTTGATATTTCAATGGAGTCAGGCTTTTCAAGCCAATCTTACTTTACACAAAGCTATCATCGTCGTTTTAATATGACACCAAGTAAAGCGAGAAACATCAGATTAAAATTATAAAAAATCCGACCGAATATCATAATATCTAAAAGTCATTCATAGTTAGAATACTTTAAATTTATTCTTATGAGTGAGTTCTATATCGTGATCAAAGAAAATAAACATACCCCACAAGCCCATTATTATGATTATTTAACTTTACTAAAAAAAATGATGGCAACCGGCGATAAAAAAACTGTAGATGATTTATTTGATCTACAGTTTTCTTTGCAGTCTAATAAAAATAGTGACACTGAATGCGATGTTAATGCACAGCAGATAAAAATATTATCTCGAGTATTATGTCGTGAAAGCGTAGACAGTTTATTACAATCCACTTGGTTTTTACGAAAAAAATACTGTTTTGTTGATATCACTAAGGAAGAAATCCTTGATGTCGTTAACTTGGTACGTTCATTTCATGCGCAACAAGCAAATGCTACGTTAACACCAATGGATTGGGATAAATCATTGAAGGCTACTGTTAATATCAATGAGCATATGCGCTTAATTCAAGCTGTTATAAAGCCTCTGTTTATTTACTGGGTTCAACATATTACCCCTCAGCTATTCACTCTTTATGAAACCAAAAGAGAGCTAGAGTCTCAAATTAAGCAGTGTGAAAATATTAAGTCATTCGAAAGAAAACAACTATCAAATACAAGTGATTCTTTTTTATCTTTAGATGACATCAATATCAAACTAAATTCAGATAAAGTCCGACTCATAGTGATTAATGATCTACTACAAAAAGATATCACGTTGCTTTTAGAGAGTTGGAAAAATGAGCCAGTCTTTAATATTGAAATTAATAACACACTAGATTACATCCAAGGTATAACACCACGCTCAGAATTGATAAAACCACTATGGACGATTTTAAACAGTATTCCAGAAAATCCTGAAAATTGTCAAAAATTAAAAGATTGGCTACTAGAAAGGGAACTTTGTTTAAATAACGATGAATTTTTATGGCGATAATAAAATTTCAGCTCTTCTCTAAATAAAAAGAGAAGAGCTGAAATTAGCGTTTAATTATTCTATTTAATATCTAAGATCTCAATTGTTACGATAGACATGGATTCTGGAGGCACTTGCCCTGGAACACCATTTTTCCCATAGCCACCACCTGGTTTGATATAAATTTTAGCTTTACCATTGATACCTGCTTTGGCAATAAAGGTATTCAATGGTAGTGGTAATTGGCGATAAGGTAAGATAAGAGGCTTAGCTTTATCATAATTAAGCGTCACAGTGCCATCTGTTAGCTCTTCATGCATAGTGAAGACAACTGTTTTACCCGCTATTGATTCAACAGGTTTACCCTGTTTTAAAATTTTAAAATAAGTATTGTCATCATATTGCACGTAATTTTGTTTTTGGATCTCAGATAAAATGGATTTATTACGCTGAGCATTATCTTTTCCAATAATCGAATAAGCATAAGCAAGTTGCCCAGCAATCATTTGCCCTTCGCCCGCCATTTTCTCAAGCTGCTCTTTTAGCGTTTTATTTTCTTTTAAAATATTACTCGTGTCTGTATTCACTTTCGCTAATTCAGCATCTTTTGCTTTAATTTGCTCATTTAATTTAGCAATAGATTCTGTTTGCTGTTGCTTTAATGTACTAATTTGCTGTGTACTTTCTGTATTTTGTTTTTCTAATTGCGCTTTTGCTTCAGCTAATTGAGCGCTCAATTTATCCGTCGTATTTTGCTTTTCAGAGAGTTGTTTTTCTAGCAATGCTAACGTTTTCTCACTTTCTTTTTTGCTCGTAGTGACTTGAGCTAATGCAATATTATTCTCTTTAAATTGTGTATCTAATGTTTGGTATTTATTCGATAACTCACTTTGCGTTTTTTCTAACTTAGCTATTAGATTATTTTTATCAGCAATTAAATTATCAACGGCTTTTTCACCCGCAGATAAGCTCTTTTTCAAATCAGCTAATTCAGTTATTTTATTATCTAACTGTAATTTTAATTCTGGAATTGCTTTTAGTTTTTCGTCTGCCTGATCTTTTTGTTGCTGGACAGCTAAAAGCGATTTATTAATCTGAATTTGTTCCTGATTACTTTTTTCAACTTGTGCTTGTAGTTGTGCTATTTCTTTACGTTGTTCCTCAACAAGTTTGCTATTAGCATCTTGTTGTTTTTCTGCTTCTGCTACTTTTAACGCAAGTTCTTTAGATAAATCTTCACGTTCTGATGTGATCTTCAATAATGTGCTTTGTAATTTATCTATCTCTTTTTTCGCAGAGTCATCTTTTAGCAAAAGTTGAGCCTGTGCAAATAGAGCCTGCACATCTTCTTTCTCTTTCGTTATTGTTGCTAATTGATTTTGTACATCTGTGAGTTGTTTAGTTAATTTATCTTGCTCAGTCGTTATTGTTGATAACGAATTTTCTAATGTTGCTATCTCTTTATTTTTTGCGCTTTCTAAATTAGCTAATTCTTGTTCTTTTTGCTTATTGTTGTCATTTAGCAATTTCTGAGATTCAACATACAGAGCTTGTATAGCTTCTTTTTCTTGTTCAATTTTAGCGAGTAGTGTCTGCTTTTCAGTTAATTGGTTAATTAACTTCTCTTGCTCTACTTTTATGCTTTCAAGTGAACTTTGTAAGTTATCAATCTCTTTTTTGGCGCTGTCATCTTTTAACAGAACCTGAGCCTGTTGATACTGAGATTGTAATTGCTCTTTTTCTTGCTCAAGCTGAGTATATTTCGCCTCTAAGGTTTTAAGTACCTCTGCTTGTTTTTCAAAATCTTGTTGCTGTTTTGCTAATTCGGTATTTTTTACTGTTGTTGCCTGTAATACGTTCTCTTTTTCGGCTAATTGCTTAACTAATAAGTCACGTTCTTTTTTTATTGTTTCTAAATCACTTTGTAGCTTGGCAACAGCCTGTTTTAACGAGTCATCATTAAGTAAGTTGTTCGCCGTCGCTAATTTGTCTTCTGTTTCAGCCAGCGTTAATTCAAGTTGCTTAATTTGGTTATTTGCATTTTGAAGTTTTTCTAAATGCGCTTTGGTGATAGCTGCCTGCTCAGTATATTTCTGATAAAGCGCTTGGTATTTATTTCTCGTCTCTGCTAAACGATTTAATAGTGTTTTATTAAAAAGAGGTTGTTTATGATCGAGTACAGAGCGATTGAACTGATAGGCAAAGTGAAAAGGGATGGCAGTAACAGAATAAAATGTTCCTGGAATAATATCTAACAAGAAGTTGTCATTACGTTGAGGTCTTGTATAACTCTCTTTTGAATAAAGTGCTAACGGATTATAAACCGTTGCATTATTTCGGTAGCTATAACGATTAAGATCCTCGGGTACAAATTGAGGCTTAATCGGAACAAATGAAAGCAACGGCGTTAAATAACGAGTGTAATCACTCTTTAATTTTGAATAATCCGCGGGTAACACAGGGCAATTTTCTGCCAGTGTGATATCAGGAGTCTTAATAGGTTCGACTGCCTGATTATCTGTTTTAACTGGCGTAGAAGGTTTAACTCGTTGCTCTGGTTTTATTTGTTGAGTCGCTGTTGTGGTGCGATTTACTCCACGATTAGCCTGACCGGTTCTTGTTGACGATGAAATTGTAGCAGATGTTTTAGGCTCGATTTTAATTGGCTCTTGCGTTTCAAAATAACGGTCAAAATCTTCAATAACAGAATTAAACTCATTATTGGCAAACGATAGTGTTGGAAACAGCATAAAAGCGAGACAAACACTCTGCTTTAATTTCA
>JAEYFY010000373.1 GCA_023454395.1 Pseudomonadota bacterium | reverse complement strand
CTAGATCGTTCATAAATTAATTCCAATAACATGAGGTCTAATATATAGAAGTTATCACATATTAAAATTAGTCATTTAAGTTTGAATAACTATATTACACATAAATTATTGCGTAAAAATGGTTTACTCTATGCGATTACTATTTGTAATAGGCTTAGCCTATCAAGGGAGTAATTATTGTAAGGTTATACTTAAGTTTTTGTAAGTGATAAGCATATCAATACGTTAAGTAATTTAATGAAACTACAGACTAATTATGATACTCATTATATGAGTTTTATTTGGGTGAAAAATGTTGTTTGGTAAGTTATATGTTATTTTATATTTCATTTTTAATCTTTATAAGATGAATTGTATGAAAGGGTTAGTTATTGTAAGTAAAAGTGTTTTACGCGTATTATGGGTATTTATGAAAAGTGTAGAATGTAAGAATTCTCTGAATAAAATTAAAATTTAGGTTATATGATGAAAATCGGTTATGTGTTTTTCTAAATAATATGTTTAACCTATTTTTTATTAGAATAAATGAAATGTAAAAAATTGATCTAACGCAATAATTATTGAAGGGGATATTAAAAAGAAAGTAATTTGATTGTTCTATACAAAGAAAAGGAGCTTATTTTTAAGTATTAGTTGCAATGATGATTGGTTTATTTTCTAAAATGACTTATTTCTCTTACGATCAGAAAGTAGATGTATAAATTGAGTACTAACTTCTCTCTTCTATTCTTTTTAAGATGATAATTTTTTGTTAATAATATCCTAAGTGTATATACTGCACTTGTGCCTTTTTCTGAAGCTATTTATACCAAATTTACGCACTGGATCGTAAAAATACTTAAGAAGTATTAATTGCTAAACAATGTTTATTGTTTTGTTAGGAACTTAAATTTTTTACTGATTTTGGGTTTTAATCAAAATCAAGCCCCAGTTGCTAACCAATTAATAACACTAAAATACTATTTCATTATGGTATATGATCTGCATTACTGGTTTGAAAACAGAATAAAAAACTGATTGGCATCATTGATTGAGATCTGTAATAAGTGTTTGTATCGATAATTCTGATTAATGTGTAAATAAAATCTATCCACTGCCGATATATCAGTACCTTTGTGTCATTTTATATTGTGAGGTGGATAATCATGAGTATTGAAAAATCAGCCAAAGTTGGCTCGATATTGCTTTTATTTATATTTTTACTGTCATCAGTACTATCATCGTTCTTTATTTATAGAATGCAAAATAACTATGCATCACTTGATTCGTTAACCAATAGATTAAGTCGTGTACAGGAATCAAGATATGAGTTAGCAACAATACGCTCACATGTTAATTTCTTGATGAATCTGGGGACAATGACAGCGGAGAAAGAAAGAACTAAAGCATCACTAGTGGCAGAAGCCAAAGCGTTAGGGGAAAAATCAAAAATAACGATAATCAATTGGGCTGAAGAGAAAAAAATAAGCCCTGAAGCCGATAAAAATGCACAAGCGTTATCTGCACTGTTTTTACAGCTTCTTGATCAAATCATTGCGCCAATGGACACCTTAGAATATGAGGATGTGGATTTATCAAAAGATTTCACCCGCTTATCTAAACTCTTTGATGAGTATTTAATTATTACTCAGAAAGTTAATGATGATATTAATGCTGAACAACAGTGGATGGTAACACTTTCTATTTATGCAACGTTTATTGCTTTGATCTCCATTTTAGTGATCCTTTATGTTGTCATCCGTTGGGTAAATAAAACGTTTATCTTTAATTTGAATACACTGTCGGCTATTTTGCAGAAAGTAGGAAAGGGCGATTTAAGTTTCACTCTACCTAAGAAACGTAATGATGAGTTTGGAACCTTATTCTCTAATGTTGGGGATATGCAGACTGCGCTTACATCGACGATTCAACTTGTTAAAGACGAAGCGTTAGAGATCAAAAAAGGTTCAGCAGAAATTGCTTCTGGCAACCAAGATCTCTCTTCTCGTACTGAGGAGCAAGCAAGCGCTCTGCAACAAACAGCAGCAAGTATGGAAGAGATAAAAATCGCTGTAGTGAATAATACTGATAATGCGATTTTAGCAAACTCTATTACCGCAGAAACCCGCGATTTAGCAATTGATGGCTCTAACATTATGAGTGATGCCATTGACTCGATGAAGAAAATCGAGGTAGGAACATTAAAAGTTGCTGAAATCAATGATGTGGTTAACAACATAGCAAGCCAAACTAATATTCTGGCATTAAACGCAGCTGTTGAAGCGGCGCGTGCAGGTGAGCAAGGTCGTGGATTTACTGTTGTTGCAACAGAAGTGAGAAATTTAGCGGCAAGAAGTGCGGATGCTGCACGCGAAATTAATCAAATTATCAGAGAATCTGTTGCGGATGTCGCTCATGGTAGAGAATTGGTAAATAAAACGGGCGAGCATATGCAGGATATCGTTTCTTCTATTACGAAAGTGAGCGATATCATGCAGGGCATTAGTATTGCATCAGAAGAGCAAAAAGTGGGTATTGAACAGATAGCAGTAGCCATTAACCAAATGGATTCTGTTGTTCAGCAAAATGCGGCTTTGGTTGAACAAGGTGCAACTTCAACAATGATTTTAGATGAGAAGGCACAAAACTTAACAGACAAAGTTTCAGTCTTTCAAATCAAAGAACAGTATTAATCCGTTAAGTTAGTCAGTTAATATTGTATTTAAAACAAGCTCACTTTCATCGAAATATGAGGGTGAGCTTTATTTTTGAAACATTATTTAATCCTCTCTTTTATTTCCTTTCTATTATGATTTATTGAGAAAATGGTTGGTAGATAAGCAAAATTTTGCGTATTGTTGACGACATAATATGAAAAGTTGCATTTTCTCCAATTCACCTGCTTATTACGAGGTTATCGCATATCGACATCAAACAATTATTTTATCTAATTGCTTTAGATAAAACGCAACATTTTGGTCAAGCTGCTGAGATGTGCCATGTGACTCAGCCGACTTTATCAATGCGATTACGTAATTTAGAAAAAGAGCTTGATGTAGTACTTATCAAGCGAAGTTCTCGCTTTGAAGGATTTACGCAAGAAGGCGAAAAAATCTTGAAATGGGCGAAAACCATGGAGTCTGCTTATGATGGGTTACAAGCAGAAGCAGCAAATTTTCGACAACAACTGTTAGGTCAATTACGTATCGGTATTGTGCCTTTGACCAATTTAAATCCGATGCAAATGTTGCAGAAAATCTCATCAACATTTCCTGAAATTCGCTTTCAAGTCTCTTCGACAAATAGCGAGGAGATAATCGATAGTCTTAATAGTAATCGGCTTGATATTGGTATCTGTTATTTAGAAAAAGCGAATGCCCAGCAACATGAAATTTATGCTTTAAAGCAAACGAAATTAGGGCTTTTATTCCATCGTAATTATTTTATGCCATCGGCAAAAACGATTTCATGGGAGGAAGCAGTCAAACTGCCTTTAGCATTGCTTAATAAATCAAATCATTTTAGGCAATCTGTTGATTTGGCATTTCAGCGTTATAATCTGCATCCCAAAGTGTTAGTTGAAAGCAGCTCGACACTTCATCTTATGCAATCTGTCGATACAGGATTTTGCGCATCCATAGTGCCTATTTCAAAAGGAATGGAAAAACTCAGCCCAAATTTGGATGTAGTGCCTATTGCTGATGCCACAATAAATTCTCCTCTTGGTATTATTATTCGGCGAGAAGAGCCTCGATCGATACTGATTGAAAAATGCTTTACTGAAATGCGTGCTTATTTAGTTGATATGAGCTTGTAGATAATAAAGAGAAGCTGAGCCTAAATAGACTCAGCTTTTTATTTTTTAGTTAAATGAAAATATTAGGCAACTTGCGCTTTTTGGGCATAAATTCTAACGGGTGTCGCTTTATATGAAGGTGTTCCACTTTCTTTATCAATATAATCCAGCGGAATAAGAACATTAGCTTCAGGGTAATAAGCTGCAACCGTACCCGGTGCAATACTAAATGAAACAACAGTAATATCATTAAGCTGTAGCTTTCTATTTTGGCTTACGGTTTCAATAGTCACTTTATCGCCTTCTTTTAAACCTCTTGCGATTAAATCAACCTCGCTCATAAAGAGCACATCACGTCTACCGAAAATACCACGATAGCGGTCATCTAATGCATAAATTGTTGTGTTATATTGGTCATGACTACGTATAGTGACTAGACGTAATATATCTTCTCCAGCGACAGGTTCATTCTCATTAACTCCGTCAAAAACAGAAAACATCGCTTTGCCTGTTGGCGTATCCCATACTCTATCCACCGCAGGAAGTGGCATACGAAATCCACCAGGTACTCGAATGCGTTGATTATAGTTATCAAAACCTGGGATCGTTTTTTCAATCATGTCACGAATAAGATCATAACTTTCAGTAAATCTCATCCAAGGCGTTTTGCTATTAGATAACGTAGTGGCAGCCATTTCAGCAACAATAGCTGGCTCCGATTTTAGCAAAGGAGATGCGGGTGTTAATTTACCTGAAGACGCATGTACCATCGACATAGAATCTTCAACGGTGATTGATTGACGTCCTAATGCTTGTATATCGGATTCAGTACGACCTAAACAAGGTAAAATAAAGGTATTTTTAGCGGTTAATAAATGAGAGCGATTTAGTTTTGTTCCAATATGAACACTGAGATCCAGTTTTCGCATTGCTGAGAAGGAAAGCTCTGGATCAGGCAATGCCACAGCAAAATTACCGCCTAAGCAAATTAATGCTTTTGCTTTACCTTCAACCATTGCTTGCATGGCATTAACAGCATCATGACCATGTTTATAAGGTGGTTTGAAACCGAAGGTCTGTTCTATTTTTTGCAGAAATTCTGTAGAGGGTTTTTCAGTGATCCCTACAGTTCGATTACCTTGAACATTAGAGTGTCCGCGTAGTGGGCATATTCCTGCTCCTTTTTTACCGATATTGCCTTTCATTAATAATAAATCGGCAATTAAGCGAACATTTGCGGTTCCTTTATTATGTTGGGTAATACCCATACCATAAGTAATAATGGTGGCTGGGGAATTTGCATAAAGTAGTGCAACACTTTCAAGTTCGGCTTGTGATAGCCCACTTTCACTTTCAATATCTTGCCAAGTGGTATGGTTAAGATCGTCAATAACGGCTTCAAATCCTTGAGTATGTTCTGCGATAAAGTCATGATCAAGAATATCGCCACGCTCATTATCCCATGTTAATAAGGTTTTCATAATGCCTTTTAACGCGGCTGCATCACCTCCTGCTTTAACCTGATAATAAGATGATGCAATATTGGTTGAGCTATAGGTTGCCATTTCAATTACGCTTTGAGGATCTGTAAATCGCTCTAATGCTCGTTCTTTTAATGGATTAAAAACAACAATTGGTACACCTCGACGAGCAACTTCATGTAATGTTCCCATCATTCTAGGGTGATTGGTGCCGGGATTATGACCAATGGCAATAATTAATTGTGTGTTGTCGAAGTCATCTAAAGAAACAGTCCCTTTACCAATACCAATTGATTGTGGTAACCCTACGCTGGTGGGTTCATGGCACATATTTGAACAATCTGGAAAATTGTTGGTGCCATATTCTCTAGCAAAAAGCTGGAATAAATAAGCGGCTTCATTTGAAGCTCTACCTGATGTGTAAAATTCCACACTATCTGGTGAAGGGATGTCTCTTAATAGCTCGCCAATACGACTAAATGCGTGATCCCAAGAGACAGGAATAAGTGTATCAGTAATAGGATCGTAAGAAAGTGGGTGAGTTAAACGACCATAACCTTCAAGTTCAAAATCTGATTTTTTTAGTAATTCAGTAACTGTGTTTTGTGCTAAAAATTCTGGTGTGACTCTTTTTTTTGTCGCTTCCCAAGTAACGGCTTTAGCGCCATTCTCGCAAAATTGAAAAGTAGAGTGATGCTCTTTATCTGGCCATGCACAACCTGGACAATCAAAGCCATCAGGTTGATTGGTATTAAGCAATGTTTTAGGTGCAATAAGCGCATCCATTTGAGTGCGTACCGCGATTGCTGTTGCTTTTAATGCTCCCCATCCTCCAGCGGGTCCGTTATACGGTTTCACTCCAGGAATAGGCAATTTATTTTTACTCATATATACATTCCTAAAACGTAAATAATAATATTTATTTATGAAAATATTGGCAGGTGAATATGAAAATTAATATGGTTATATAATTAAATATATATTGATATCTAAGTTAAATAATATATTTAAACTTATTAACATTAATAGTTAATAAGTAAGTAAGCCTGAGGTTATATAAACATACGAATTTTCTGTTGTTTAAAAAGTTAAATCAATGTGTCTTAGTTGTCAACGAAAGTAACATTCTAAATAGTGCTTTATCGCTATATTTCAAGGCACGATAGAGCATATCTATCGTCTAATAAAATCAATTTATTTGACTAACTGTTATAGGCTGGTTAAAAATATTAACACGTTAGTGAATATACACTCTTCAACTTTGCATTTTTTAAAATATACTTGTTAATCAATGAGGTGTAATTTTATTATCGATGTATATTTAAATATACAGCGTCTATTATTGTTTCTGTTTTTTATTAGAAAATAGAAAGGCGATTATATGAATAATATATGTAAATATAAATTAAATACTTTTATCTTTAATTTTTCAGCGATGAAATAAAGGTAGTTGGTATTAATAATAAAGCGTTAATAATAATTTATTTGAGAAAAACACAAATAGGAAAATAGAAATGAATAAATTTATGACAAATAGATTTATACTAGGTGGGGCATTATGTTTGGATTAGATGCATTTCACTTAGCAAGGATACAATTTGCTTTCACGGTCTCTTTTCATATTATTTTCCCTGCCATTACAATAGGCTTGGCAAGCTTTTTAGCTTTATTAGAAGGTTTGTGGCTAAAAACAAAAGAGTCGAGTTATCTCACTTTATATCAATTTTGGGTGAAAATTTTTGCCGTCAATTTTGGTATGGGCGTGGTATCGGGGCTAGTCATGGCGTACCAATTTGGGACAAACTGGAGTGGTTTTTCTCAATTTGCAGGCAGTATTACAGGGCCATTGTTGACCTATGAAGTCCTTACCGCTTTTTTCTTAGAGGCGGGATTCCTTGGTATTATGTTATTTGGTTGGAATAAAGTAGGGCGTAAGCTCCATTTTTTTGCAACTTGCATGGTGGCATTAGGCACTATTATTTCAACATTTTGGATTTTGTCATCAAATAGCTGGATGCAAACACCACAAGGCTATGAAATTGAAAATGGTGTCGTCGTTCCTGTCGATTGGCTACAGATTATTTTTAATCCCTCATTTCCTTATCGCCTATTACATATGTCAATTGGGGCATTTTTAGCTAGCGCTTTATTTATTGCTGCGTGTGCGGCATGGCTTTTATTAAAAGGGAAAGATACAGCAGCAGTACGTAAAATGTTATCAATGGCGTTATGGTTAGTGCTGATTATTGCACCAATACAAGCTTTTGTTGGTGATGCGCATGGATTAAATACACTTGAACATCAGCCAGCGAAAATAGCTGCAATTGAAGGGCATTGGGATAATACATCGAAAGAAGCAACCCCTCTTATTTTGTTTGGTATTCCTGATATGGAAGAAGAAAAAACAAAATATGCGATTGAAATTCCGTATTTAGGTAGCCTTATTCTGACTCATAGTCTTGAAAAGCAAATACCTGCGTTAAATACCTTTGCTCCTGAAGATAGACCAAATTCCACCATTATATTTTGGTCATTTAGGATCATGGCAGGGCTTGGTATGTTGATGATTTGCCTTGGTCTATTAAGTGTCATTTTACGCAAGAAAAAGAAACTCTATAACTCCCCACTTTTTTTACGATTTACATTATTGATGGGACCTACGGGATTGATTGCTATCCTTGCGGGTTGGTTTACGACAGAAATTGGCCGTCAACCATGGGTTGTGTATGGGTTGCAACGAACTAAAGATGCCGTCTCTGCCCATGGTGATTTACAAATGAGTTTGAGTTTATTGGCTTTTATTTTGGTGTATTTCTCAGTATTTGGTATCGGCTATTTTTATATGATGCACTTAATGAAAAAAGGTCCTGTTGAAACTTATCCGACTTCCTTAAATCAAGGTGAAAAATAATGAATATTGATTTTTCGATTATTTGGTTTGCCATCATTATTTTTGCCACGCTGATGTATATTATCGCCGATGGATTTGATCTGGGTATTGGCATTATTTTGCCGTTTACGAAAGATAAAATACAACGAGATATTATGGTCAATAGTGTTGCCCCAGTGTGGGATGGTAATGAAACATGGCTGGTTTTAGGCGGTGCTGCGTTATATGGTGCATTTCCTCTGGCTTATGCTGTGATTATTGATGCGTTGACTATTCCATTAACGTTAATGTTAATCGGTCTTATATTTCGTGGTGTGGCCTTTGAGTTTCGTGTTAATGCATTACCTAAACATCGTCAGTTTTGGGACTTGGCTTTTATTGGCGGCTCTTTTCTCGCGACGTTTTGTCAGGGTGTTACAGTAGGGGCAGTAATTAACGGTTTTGAAGTAACAGGGCGTAGTTTTAGTGGATCTGCACTAGATTGGTTAGCGCCATTTCCTCTTTTTTGTGGTTTTGCTTTGTTAATTACTTATGCGCTTTTAGGCAGTTCATGGCTAATAATGAAAACGGAACATCAACTACACCGTAAAATGTGTTCAATCACCGTTTATTTAGCGATTGCATTACTTGTTGCGATTGCGATAGTCAGTTTATGGACACCATTAACACATGAAGATATTGCACAGCGCTGGTTTAGCTTACCTAATTTATTCTTTTTATTACCTGTGCCTTTATGCGTATTAGCTTGTACTTGGGGAATTGTACGTAGTGCTTATAATTATGGTCATTATTTGCCATTTTTATTATCACTTTTATTAGTGTTTATTGGCTTTTCTGGGTTGGGAGTGAGTATTTTCCCTCATATTATTCCACCAACAATTTCCATTTGGGATGCGGCTTCACCAGTCTTAAGTCAGAAATTTATGTTAGTTGGTGCCGTTATCATTATTCCAGTGATTTTAGCGTATACCAGTTGGAGTTATTATGTATTTCGCGGAAAGGTGGAACCCAATGAAAACTATCATTAGTCATTTTTTAACAATAAAACCAGCGCAAAAGAAAGCACATTGGTATCAACAAATTGGGTGGATGATCATTATTTGGTCTTTAAGTGTATTAAGCCTTGCGATTATCGCCTCTTTATTTAAATTATTAATGTACAGTGCGGGAATGAGAACACATTAATAACTTGAGGCATTAATAAATAAAAAGACAGTGTTATTAATTGACACTGTCTTTTTTATGCTTTCTATTTTAAATTTATCAATCACAATAAATTATAATGTTTATCTGGTCTTACTGTTATTGGTAATGGCGTAATATCTTGCATCTCTAATAAGTTTCTTTCAATCGTATTACAAATGGCATTTAAGGGTAAGTCATTTGCAGATATACCAAAAGGATCTTCTAATTCTTCAGCTAATGAATCCCAAGATAAAAAAGTATAAGAGATAAACACTGATACAAATGGCGTCATATAATGGAGATCTGCTACCAACGCAAAAGGCAGTAATGCACAAAATAAATAAACAGTGCGTTGTAATATCAGAGTGTAAGCAAATGGAACTGGGGTATTTGAGATCCGTTCGCAACCTCCGAGTACATCAGATAAATTATTAATATCTTTATTAATTGATTGAAAGATAACGTCACTTATCATTTTGTTATCTCTCAACTCGCCTATTTTTAAACCGATATGTAATAAAATACGATTAGTGGGATAAGGGCTATTCATTATTTCATTGAATAAAGTTCGAGGTAATAGGCGGTAAAGATCAACCATTGGATCTGTTTTTCTTAACTCGTGTTTTAAGCTCCAACTAAACGCAATGAGTAGATTAGAAAAGTCTCGATTAAATTGTTTATCTTCAGGTAATAATGCTTTTATATTTCTTAATATATTACGATGGGTAATTAACATATTACCCCATAGAGTTCTAGCTTCCACAAGTCGGCTATAGCTTGCATTATTTCTGAAACCAAGAAATATCGCGATAGCAATACCTAATAAACTAAAAGGAGCAACTGTTAAGTGTATGCCTAATTGTTCATACCATTGATAAATCAAAATGGCGATAATTGACATGATAACATTAAGACATAAACGAAAGATTATTTTTGAAAGCACGGAACCATGCCAATCAAATAACCGAAAAAACCAGTGTTGATTAGGACGTATAACCATAATAGTAATTATATAAGACAAGATTTTAATTGTGAGAATATTATCTCAATAAAAGAAGTAATAAGCCAATTAATTCTATTAAAAAATTAATAAGTATGAAAATTCTGATTCATATATACCTATATGAACCAGAAAGATAAATTTATATTCTTAAACATGAGTATCGTTAATGTAATAATGCAGGTATAGTTGATTTGATTTATTAATCATAATGCTTCAGCCACCTCCATAACTGTACTTAGTACAGAACCCCAAGTGAATGAAGATGAAGGTAACACTGCGGATGCTTCTGCTAACTCATTGTTTATATTAGTCAGGGATAATCCCATCACTAGATGAGGTAAATTATCTATCTTTAATGGGTTATAACCTTTATAGGGTTCATCAGATGAATGTGTTTCTTCTGGTGAATAATGAGGATTTACCATTGTTTCTTCAAGGATCTCACTACCTTCTTTAGTGTAAATAGTGACAAGTTCTATTAATTGATTTGGAATATTTATATATGCAGAATATTCTTGCTCTTCAGTTAATACTGCTCTTAGCATATCACTAACACGTTCTTTAATTTTATCATGATAATAATAAACAGTATCAAGTGCAGAATAAAAATTATTTGTTGCTCTTATTTTATAAATATAAGATTTATTATCGCTTGAGACATTAAGCAAATCTTTTGCGAATTTTTCACTTGATTTAAAACTTGATGTTGTCGGAATAAATGCAGAGTCTTTACTTCCTCTTCTCCCTGAAATACCGTTTACATGGGAATGAAAATTGATATTATTTCCCCAAGCGACAAATCCTTTTTTAAATACCTCCTCGGGTGGTCTTGAATCTGCTCGGTACACTTTACTGACTGGTCTTGCATATGATAGTTGTATATTAAATAAAATAAATAATATAATTAAAATTATTTTTTTCATTATTACCCCTTATTCTTTTATAAAAGCTTTAGAGTGCCATGTTATTTCTCTTTTTTATTTAGTCATAATTTTTTATTTTGGGATAATTAATGTTTTGATAATCCAATCATATATAAGGCATCTTTACCAGGAAAAGTCTTTTCCTCCCCAACACATACGGCTATATCTGTCTGTGTCAGAAATGAAACTTTAGCAATATCGTAAAGTGTTGTTGCATTGTACATAATGCCATAATGATATGAGCCACCAGTTTCAGGGGTAAACTTTATATTGGCTGCTAACACTGGTTTTTTTCCATTATTATAACTATTAGTCACAACGGAGAAGCTGGAAATTTTGCCATTTTTTACGCTTCCATTTAATTCTTTGCAGTAACCTTCAAAATCAGTACCGGCATGAGAAAATGCTGAAAAGGAAAGAAGACTAATAATTAGTAATTTTTTCATTTATAACCTCGATATTTATTTGCAGTATTTGTATGTAATTGCAGTGCATTCCATTAGATTAATAATTGATGTTCAATGTGGATCAAATATGTACATCAAAGTAATGGAAGCAATTTAAATATACCGAGTTGATGCGTTTATAAAATATGTTTTTTTAACATGTTGCAATGGAAAAATAATATTTACAGAATGAAAGTGTTTTGGGGATTTTATCTAACGTAAATAAATAGAATATATTATGTTTCTCTGGGAACTATTTTTTGTGATTTAACGAGTTTTAATATAGCGATTCTATAAATATTAACGTAGCTAAAAATATCTGATGGGGCAAAAATGGGGCAACAGTTCATAAAAACAAAAAAGCCACTTGCTAAGAAGTGGCTTAATGCGCTGATTTAACAGCTAAAATTTGGTGGCCCCTACTGGACTTGAACCAGTGACCAAGCGATTATGAGTCGCCTGCTCTAACCAACTGAGCTAAGGGGCCTTAATGGAGTGTGATTATACGTGCCATTTGGCACGAGGTCTAGCCTTT
>JAEYFY010000366.1 GCA_023454395.1 Pseudomonadota bacterium | reverse complement strand
GAAAAGTATTTAGGAACAGATATTATAATAGCAATTGCAGGTTTTCGTTGTTGGGATGATCAATGTCTAATAGTTCGTTTAATCGCCAATGGGCTAAAGTTATACTCGAAACTTTGACTCGTCATGGTTTACGCCATATCTGTATTGCACCCGGATCTCGTTCGACACCTTTAACACTTGCCGCAGCCGCAAATCATAAATTAACCTGTCATACGCATTTTGATGAGCGTGGATTGGGGCATTTAGCATTAGGGCTTGCAAAAGCATCGAAAGAACCGGTTGCTGTTATTGTGACATCGGGTACTGCGGTCGCTAACCTATATCCCGCTTTAATTGAAGCAGGATTAACGGGTGAACGAGTGATCTTTTTAACCGCAGATAGACCGCCTGAATTAATTGATTGTGGTGCGAATCAAGCAATTCGTCAGCAAGGTATTTTTGCAACTCATCCTTCACAAACACTCTCTTTACCACGACCGACAACTGATATTCCCGCAAATTGGTTAGTTTCTACACTTGATAATGCGATGAACACATTGGTTCATGGCGCATTACACGTCAATTGTCCTTTTGCTGAGCCGTTATATGGTGATGATATTGAAACATCCACGCCATGGACTGAGGCATTAGGTCATTGGTGGCAAAGTGATAAGCCGTGGTTACAAGGATCTCTTTTTACCGCTGTATCAACGCATCCTCAATGGGATGTTATACGCCAGAAAAAAGGGGTCGTTATTGCAGGGCGTATTAGCCCAGAAGAGGGGATTGAAGTTGCAAAATGGGCTGCGCAATTAGGTTGGCCTTTATTGGGTGATGTATTATCTCAAACAGGGCAGCCACTACCTTGTGCCGATTTATGGTTGAATAATCCACAGATAAAATCAGAATTAAATAAAGCTGAAATCGTTGTTCAATTTGGCTCCAGTTTAACCGGAAAACGCTTATTACAATGGCAAGTAGGATGCTCTCCCAAAACGTATTGGATTATTGATCCAATTCCGGGACGCTTAGATCCGGGTCATCATCAAGGTGAGAAATTTACGTTATCACCAATGAAGTGGTTAACAGCACATTCTGCGGTCGATAATTTACCGTGGGCTAATGCATTAACTCATATCGCTAAACAGACCTATCAGAACGTCAGTGAAATAACTGATTATTTTGGTGAAGCACAGGTTGCGCACCAATTAGATAAATTACTTCCTAATGATGGACAATTGTTTGTTGGTAATAGTCTGATAGTACGATTAATCGATGCATTTGCTCAGTTACCACAAGGTTATCCTGTGATGAGTAATCGAGGCGCAAGTGGTATTGATGGCTTAATTTCAACATCTGCGGGTGTTCATCGTGCAACAGAAAAGCCAACATTAACAATATTGGGTGATTTATCTGCACTGTATGATTTAAATAGTTTAGCGTTACATCAACAAGTTTATGCGCCTAATGTTATTATCGTAGTGAATAATAACGGTGGGCAAATATTTTCAATGCTACCAACGCCAGAGGCAGAGCGAGAACGCTTTTACTGTATGCCTCATTCACTAAATTTCAAACATGCAGCCGCAATGTTTGGTTTGCATTATGTATCACCAACAAGTTGGGATGCACTGTTAACGACTGTTCAGAAATGCTGGGCAGGGGCGCCAACAACGACATTAATTGAATTAATTGTTGATGATACTGATGGTGCAAAAACATTAAATCAGCTGGTAAAACAGGTAACATCTCATGACTTTAGCATGTCAACGATATAATACCCATAATGAAGGGCCTTGGTTAGTTTGGTTGCATGGGCTATTAGGTGAGGGTTGTGAATGGGAGCCTGTTATTCAGGCTTGCCATGAATATCCATCACTGGTGATTGATTTGCCTCGTCATGGTGGTTCTGCTTCTATCAGCGCGAAAAATTTTGTTGAAGTGAGTACCTTGCTGACAGAGACACTGAAAGAGCAAGGTATTGACCACTATTGGTTAATTGGTTATTCGTTAGGTGGCAGAATTTCGATGTATCATGCGTGTTTTGGTGATACTACGGGATTAATGGGGTTGATTGTAGAAGGTGGAAATCCGGGTTTATATGATGCAACGGAAAGACAAAGTCGCATTGCACATGATAAACACTGGGCTGAGCGTTTTCGTAATGAGCCTATCCGTGACGTATTGACACAATGGTATCAGCAACCCGTATTTGCCGATTTAAGTGATGAGAAACGCCAATTACTCGTTGAAAAACGTTGTCGTAATGCTGGTTTTTGTATTGCAGAAAGTTTAGAAACGCTTTCTTTAGGTAATCAGCCTTGGCTTGTCACAGAGTTACAGCAACTCACATTGCCGTTTATTTGGCTTTGTGGTGAGAAAGATAATAAATTTCAATCTATTGCGCAGCAATATTCGCTGCCATTAACGACTATCCCGCACGCTGGACATAATGCCCATCAGGCACAGCCTGTTGCTTATGCGGCGGTGATAAATCATGTTTTATCCCTCTTTGGTTAAAGGAACCTAATTATGCTTTACCCGAGCGAAGAAAAATTATATGCACCGATTGAATGGCAGGATTGTTCGGAAGGTTTTGAAGATATCCTCTATCATAAATCAGTCGATGGCATTGCAAAAATTACGATTAACCGCCCGCAAGTACGTAATGCTTTTCGTCCTTTGACAGTGAAAGAGATGATCCAAGCGTTAGCGGATGCTCGTTATGATGATGCAATTGGTACAATCATTTTAACAGGTGCCGGTGAAAAAGCATTCTGTGCAGGTGGTGACCAAAAAATTCGTGGTGACTACGGCGGATATCGTGATGATAGCGGTACACATCACTTAAACGTGTTGGATTTCCAACGCCAAATCCGTACGTGTCCAAAACCTGTTGTCGCAATGGTTGCGGGTTATTCTATCGGTGGTGGTCATGTGCTTCATATGATGTGTGACTTAACCATTGCTGCTGAAAACGCGATTTTTGGTCAAACAGGCCCTAAAGTTGGCTCTTTCGATGGTGGCTGGGGTGCTTCTTATATGGCACGTATTGTCGGTCAAAAGAAAGCGCGCGAAATCTGGTTCTTATGCCGTCAATATGATGCAAAAGAAGCCTTAGAAATGGGCTTGGTTAATACAGTTGTTCCTTATGCTTCTCTTGAAAAAGAAACGGTACGTTGGTGTCGTGAAATGCTGGAAAACAGCCCAATGGCATTACGTTGCTTAAAAGCTGCATTAAATGCAGATTGCGATGGCCAAGCTGGTCTTCAAGAATTAGCGGGTAATGCAACTATGCTGTTCTATATGACTGATGAAGGTCAAGAAGGCCGCAACGCCTTTAACGAAAAACGTCAACCTGATTTCTCTCGATTTAAACGTAACCCATAATGCGAAACGCCAAACTCTATTCATTCAGCCTACCTGTAGATGCAGGCGTTGTACTGCGCTATCAAAGGCTAAAAACGCGTGATGGTTTTCTGGTCTGTTTAGAGCAAAATGGCAAACAAGGATGGGGTGAAATTTCACCTCTTCCTGAGTTTAGCCGTGAAACTTTAGAACAAGCCCAAGAAGCCACACAATCTTGGTTAACCGCTTGGTGTGCGGGTGAAAACCCGGTTTATAGTGAACTACCCAGTGTTGCTTTTGGTATTAGCTGTGCACTAGCAGAGCTTGAAGGCACATTGCCTCAAGACGCGAATTATCGTGCCGCACCTTTATGTAATGGCGATCCTGATGATTTGATTTTAAGCCTTAATGATATGGAAGGTGAAAAAGTCGCTAAAATCAAAGTGGGTTTATATGAAGCTGTGCGTGACGGAATAGTGGTTAATCTGTTATTAGAAGCGATCCCAGACTTAAAATTAAGATTGGATGCGAACAGAAGTTGGACGCCAGCAAAAGCCGAAGGATTTGCGAAATACGTAAACCCTGCATGGCGAGATCGCATTGCATTCTTAGAAGAGCCATGTAAAACACCTGAAGAGTCACTCGCTTTTTCACAAGCAACAGGAATTAACATTGCTTGGGATGAAACGGTGCGCGATGAAGGTTTTGAAATCAAATCTCAAGCTGGTGTAACAACAATTGTTATCAAACCTACATTGGTGGGAAGCCTTGAACGCTGCCAATCTTTTGTTGAACAAGCTCATGCTTTAGGGCTAGACGCCATTATCAGTTCAAGTATTGAAAGCAGCTTTGGGCTGACTCAATTGGCAAGAATTGCTCAGTGGCTCACACCGAATACTATTCCGGGATTGGATACCGTTGATTTAATTAAACAACAACTTATTCGTCCTTGGCCAAACGTGGATATTCCACTTATCTCTCTTGAACAACTAGAGACAGTATGGCAACAGTAGTTCCATTTAAACAATGGCCGTGGCATCACTGGGCGCAATTCTACCCAAATGAAACGGCCATCATTTCAGGTGTTTCACCTATTACATGGCAGCAACTCAGTTGTCATATTAATCACTTAGCTAACAATTTTGCTAAACAAGGTGTTGATACGCAAAGCACTGTGCTATTGCGTGGAAAAAATAACCTCAATCTTGTTTTTACATTACTCGCTGCTTTTCAATGTGGAGCTAAGGTTTTACCTTTAAATCCACAACTTCCAAAGTCTTTACTTGATGATTTATTGCCTCATTTAAATATTGATTTTTATGCTGATCTGAGTGAATCAACGCTCGATCTGGATGCGACTTTGCTTGATCTTAATGGCGTTGAGTTTGATAACGCACCACGTCAACATAAAAATGAAACAGAAGCTGTACAGTGGGAGCCATCTCGCATGGCAACGCTTATTTTGACATCGGGTTCGTCGGGTTTACCTAAAGCGGCTGTTCATACTTTTGATGCACATCTTTGCAGTGCGGAAGGTGTTTTATCATTAATGCCCTTTGAAAAAGGCGATAGCTGGTTACTCTCTTTACCTTTGTTTCATGTCTCAGGACAAGGTGTTTTTTGGCGTTGGTTGTTACGAGGCGCAACGCTGGTGGTGCGTGAAATGCATCCTTTTGTCGAGGCATTACAAGGTTGTACTCATGCCTCTTTAGTACCGACTCAGCTTTGGCGTTTCTTACAAAATAAAGCGCAACAAGATAAGCAGCACTCGTTCAGCTTAAAATCTGTTCTATTAGGTGGCGCGATGATCCCCATTGAATTAACGCAAGAAGCAGAACATTGGGGCGTTCAATGCTGGTGTGGTTATGGTATGACCGAAATGGCATCCACAGTTTGCGCCAAACGCGCAGACGGTAAAGCGGGAGTAGGGCTACCATTAAAAGGCAAAAGTGTAAGAATACTCGATGATGAAATCCAGATTAAATCAGACAGTATTGCTTTAGGTTATTGGTTTGATGGTAAATTAAAACCGTTATCACTCACTGCGGATGGCTGGTATTCAACACGAGATAAAGGCGGTTTTATCGCGGATGAATGGTGTGTTTTAGGTCGTTTAGACAATCTCTTTTTCAGTGCTGGCGAAGGTATTCAACCCGAAGATATTGAAAAAATCCTTAATACACATCCAAGTGTAAGCCAGTCTTTTATTGTTCCTATTGATGATACTGAGTTTGGGCAACGTCCAGTCGCAGTTGTTGATGCAGAAATTGAAATAATCAATCAATTACCACAATGGTATCACTCTCGCTTAGCGGGATTTCAACGACCCGTTGCTTGCCTGCAACTCCCTGAAAGCCTTAAAAATGGCGGAATTAAAATTTCCCGTAAACAAGTGCAAGAATGGATGAAAGGGCAAATGGCTCTTAAGAAGATATAATTGTTATTTATTAATACTAAAGGTGAAGTCTTTAATTTATATAGTTAAATATCCTTTAATATAAAAATATGCCCCTAGCTTTTAACTAGGGGCATGAGTGCCGAGTTGCTCACAGGGCTTCTTATTATACGGTTATTTAGCGTCTTTTTTTGCTAATGCTTTCATTGCTTTTTCAACACCCGCACCATATTCAGGATGGACTTTCTTAAATAGGGCAATCTGACGTTTTTGAGTGTCTTTACTTGCTTGAATTAACTCACCTGCAATACGAGCAAACATACGTTGGTGCTCTTCATCACTCAGTAATTCATACAGAGCACGAGGTTGACTGAAGTAATCTTCATCTTCACGATGGTTCCAGTGATCAGCCGCGCCTTCGATAGATAATGGTGGCTCTTTGAAATTAGGTTGTTCTTGGAACATACCGCCATTATTTGGCTCATAGGTAATACCGCTGCCACTATTGCCATCAACACGCATTGCACCATCACGATGATAATTATGGAATGGGCATTGTGGCGCATTAACAGGGATCTGATGATGGTTAACACCTAAACGATAACGATGTGCATCACCATAAGAGAATAGGCGACCTTGTAACATTTTATCAGGAGAGAAACCAATACCCGGAACAATGTTTGCAGGGCTAAATGCCGCTTGCTCTACATCAGAGAAATAGTTCTCAGGGTTACGATTTAATTCAAAATAACCTACATCGATTAATGGATAATCCGCATGAGGCCAAACTTTCGTTAAATCAAAAGGATTATAAGGAACTTTAGAGGCTTCTTTTTCTGGCATCACTTGAATTTGTAAATTCCAACGAGGGAAATCACCGCGCTCAATAGCATCAAATAAGTCACGTTGTGAGCTTTCTCTGTCTTGACCTACTAGTAATTGCGCTTCATCATCCATCAGATTTTTAATGCCTTGTTGGCAACGGAAATGAAACTTAACCCAAAAACGCTCGTTATCTTTATTAATAAAACTATAAGTGTGACTACCAAAACCATGAACAAAGCGATAGCTTTGCGGTAAACCACGGTCACTCATATCAATGGTTAACTGGTGTAAAGCTTCTGGTAAATGAGAGAAAAAATCCCATTTGTATGCCATATTGCGTAGGTTAGTTTTAGGATCACGTTTTACAACGTGGTTTAAGTCAGGGAATTTCAGGGCATCACGAAGATAGAAAACAGGGGTGTTGTTACCCACCATATCCCAGTTACCTTCTTCGGTATAAAATTTTAACGCAAAGCCACGAATATCACGTTCGGCGTCTGCTGCACCTCGTTCACCCGCAACAGTAGAAAAGCGAGCAAACATGTCTGTTTTTTTACCCACTTTAGAGAATATTTTAGCACGAGTATATTTTGTAATATCGTGAGTCACTTTGAATGTACCAAAAGCACCAGAGCCTTTTGCGTGCATACGTCTTTCAGGAATAACTTCACGATCAAAGTGAGCAAGTTTTTCTAGAAACCAGACATCTTGAAGCAACATAGGGCCACGAGGACCTGCTGTCATAGAGTTATTATTGTCTACAACCGGCGCACCAGACGCTGTTGTTAGCTTTTTCTTTTCCATCACATATCTCCAGTTTATGAAATAATGAACGTTCTAAAAAATAGCATGTGTGAATAAAACGAAGCGAACAGCCTTATACTTATTATGGTTAATATTGACTGTAATTCCACTTTAGCAATAATAAACCCATTAATAAAACCAATTAGACCAATAACATTGATAGATGTAACTTATTTACATAGATTGAAAATTCTACAGATTAGCTTTCAATTTTAGCTAAAGTGGTTTAATAAATTTGTTGTATAATTATAAGTTAGGACAATTATTTGCTGGAGTAATAACAATGAAAAAATATTTATTGGTCGGCGCTGTAAGTGCGTTATTTATGGCTGGTAATGCAAATGCAGTATCAATGAATATTCAAGCGGGTAAACATTACACTGATGTTCGTGCGGGTTTAGGCAATCCTAACGCAGGGCTATCTTTTAATGGTAACTGGGCGCGTAGTGATCATGATGGTCAGATGGGCAGCCTAGGGACAAAATTTGCATTACCATTAGGACCTTTTTCAGCGAGCGTTGGAGGTAAAGCACTCTACTTATCACCAAAAAATGGTGATGATGGTGCTGCACTAGCTGGTGGTGTTGGTTTAAACTGGAATGTACTCCCTTCATTGAATGTTTATGGTGAAGCTTATGCTTCTCCTGAAGGATTAACCTCTGGCAGCAAATCTTATTATGAAGCCGATGTGGGCGCTCAATTAACGGTCTTTAAACCACTGCATGTTAATGCGGGTTACCGTGTGATTGAAATCGAAAACTCACATAATAGAAGTAATAATAAAATTGCTGATGGTTTCTATGTTGGCGCTGGTTTAAGCTTCTAATCTAGAAAAAGCAGATAAGATCAAATAAAAAGCAGGTGTTGAAAAATCAGCACCTGCTTTTTTGTTGTTGATATAAGTGAGTATTTAGCCGACCTGTGGTAATAAACCAAAGGTGATAGCGATTTGAATACCAATAACCACTAAGCCACAAATAAACACAACGGCCAATGTACCTTTCCCACCTTTAACTTTGTATTTATCAGCACCGTTTTGTTCTTGTCTGACTTTCCATACTAATAAAGCCGGTAACAGTAGTGCTAAAATTGACAATGCAATAGCGGCATAGGCTAAGGCTTGCACAAAGTTAGGAAAATAAAGCGCACAGAGTAAAGGTGGCACAAAGGTTAATAGGCTTGATTGCATACGACCAGTTGCACGATTACTGCGTTTAAATAGGTCAGCAAGGTAATCAAATAGACCTAATGCAACACCAAGAAATGAGGTGGCTAATGCTAGCGCAGCAAAGAGGTTTACCGCAATATTTACGCGAGGTGTAGCAACAACATCACGAATAGCAGTCAGTAAGCCATTTAATCCAGATTGTTGCGCCATAATCCCCATAAATGTGTTTGTTGGGATGGCGCCTAATGTGGCAATCTGCCATAAAATATAAGCAACAAGCGGAATGGCACTACCAATAATAAAGATAATACGTAGCTTTTTAATATCACCGTTCATGTAACTTACAATACTTGGCACACTACCGTGGAAACCAAATGAGGTAAAGATAACAGGAATAGCAGAAAGAATAAGCCCATATGCCACAGGCATTGAGGTTAAGTTTACTGATTCAACGTGAGGTAACATCACAATCAGCATAAATATGAGGAAGAAAACTTTTGCGGTAAACAATAGACGGTTAATCATATCAACCGATGTTGTACCAATTCCTACCACAGCACCACCAATCACTGTAAAGATAATGATACCTTGTGTGACAGAAAGCTCATGACCAATCCAAGACGAGAGTGTGGATGAGAGCAATTCACCGGCACCACTAATATAAGCTGTTGTTAGTGCATACATTAATAGCAATAGTGCGAGTCCAGTGATCACTTGACCACCGATACCAAGATAGCGTTTTGCAATAGAGCCAAGACCAGTATGAGGATCATTGTATTGATAAACTTCCACCAGCAGTAATGCGGTATAACTCATTAATAGCCATAAGCCAACGAGCAATAGCAACATAGTGCTAAAACCAATACCCACAGCAGCCAGCGGCATTGCCAGCATACCAGCCCCGATTGTTGTTCCTGCAACAATAAAAACACTGCCTATAGTGCGATTCTTCACAAGATCCTCTGTTCACTAGACTATTTTATTTACTTGGAAAGCAGAGTATAAGAATGGTAAATTTCTGTCAAATTTTAATTACGTATAGTGTAATGATTAGTTTACAAAAAGGATTTTGTGAATAAAAAAACGCCAATCATAAATATGAGTTGGCGCTTTAAGCGAAATGTTTATAGGCGCGTTAATCGTCAAGCTCTACCATTCGTCTTATTTGATCACGATTAATTTGTTTAATTTGCCCTGTTTCTGAATCTTTGTAGGTAATTAATCCAGTTGCTTCATCTTCTTGGGGTTTATCTGTCGTTAAAATTGTTTCCCCATTTACTGTTTCTATTTTTTGTGGGCTTGAACAGCCTGCGACAAGCAGAATTGATGTAGAAATAGCAACGGCTGAGAAAATAGACTTTAATTTCATAATGCTTTTCCTTTTTTTATCGTGTTAATTTAACCTTAGTCAAAATTGAACAAGAGTGTTAGAAAAAAGCAAAAATTAAGATAATTCAAATTATTCAGAGCAAATTTCTATTTCTATATCACTAATGGGATGACAACTACAGGGGAGTATTTCATCGGCTTGGATAAACGCTAAAGGTTCATTGCGATAACACACTTTGCCTTTCACTAAACGTAGACGACAAGAGCCACAATAGCCTTCACGGCATTGGTATTCGACTTGGACTTTCCCATGTTCTAATGCATCAAGCAAAGAAGGATGAGTGTCAGTATGAAATTCTAAAGGTGTTGAAAGACCCTGCTGATGCAGGGTCACTTTATGAGATGCCATAACGTATCGGTGTTATTTCTCAGTATTACAGCTCAAAGTTACTTAAGTCATCAGTATCAACTTGTGAATCGATTTGACCCACGAGGTAAGAACTGACTTCAACTTCTTGAGGTGCAACTTGAACGTTGTCAGACACTAACCATGCATTGATCCATGGAA
>JAEYFY010000354.1 GCA_023454395.1 Pseudomonadota bacterium | reverse complement strand
TGTTAATATAATGGCTGAATAATGGTGATTGTTTATTCAATTTTCTATTTTTAACTACATTGTCTCTTAAAGGCTCGCAAACTGAATGCGTACATTGAACCAACTCAAGCCAAATACACTAACTCGTCTATATGCCCTGTTTCTTCTTTTTATGGTCATATCGCTTTTTCTCTACGCTTACAGTTATTTTGACACTTGGCTAGATAGCAAAAAAAATGCTATCAATAATACGACTCAAAAATTCGCCCGGCAGGTTGAAGATTACCGTTACCACTCTAATCAACTTTTTCAGTTATCAAATAAAATAGCCGATACTTCGACGTTCCCTGTGTTACGACTTAATCCAATAAAATTACGTTCTGATGTATTTTGGCTTGAAGGGCGAGATCAAACCGTAGATTCCATTATATTTGGTAAACCCAATGAGCAAACCTTTCAGTTAGCGCAACGATTTGCAAATTCACTTGAAATTCTTTGGGGTGTACGTAATGATTACAGCTCACTTTATTATTTAAATGGTAAAGGGAATGATCTGATCTTAATTACAACCCATTCTGTTCTGAAGCCAGAGATCCGTTACAAAGAAAGTTATTTAACATTAACGGCTGAAAATAAACGGTCTGAGTTATTGATGCAATCAACGGCATTAGATGAAAAAGAAAGCCTTTCTCCTATTAGGAAGATGTCTACAGAAAACATCTATTACTACACTTATCGTATTATGTTTAATGTGCCGGGTCAGTTAACCAGCGTAGTGGCGTTTGATTTACCTATCAATAATTTCTTGCCTTCAGAGCTATCGCCACACTACCTAAGATTACTCCCGACAGGTCAACAATCCGTTTATGACAAGAATAGCATTGAAATATCAACCGACGGCTCTTCACTGATTTTTTCTCAACCAATTATTGGTATCCCATATTCACTCTCTTATGAATACCCGATGAAATCGATTATAAAAGAGATTGCCTACAAAAATATTTGGTTATTAATCAGCCTTCTGGTATTTATTTCTATCTCTGTTTTTGGTCATATCTATATCCGTAATAAGTACGTTTTCCCTTATATCTCTATGACTCGTAATCTACGGATCAAAGAAGAGATGACAAACGACATCATTTCAAATCTTCCAATAGGATTACTTGTCTATAATTTTTCCTCTAACCATAAGATTATTAGCAATAGTCATGCGGAAAAATTACTGCCTCATATCGATTTATCTAAGATCCGCCAAATGGCAGTGGAGCACAATGGTTTAATCCAAACGGCTATCAACAATGAAATTTATGAAATAAGAACAAGTAATAATAACAATATTGACAATACATCATTATTCATATTTCTGAATAAAGATAACGAAGCCCTAATCAATAAAAAATTACAACTTGCACAGCAAGAATATGAGAAAAATACCATCGCACGACGCAAGATCCTATCTAATATGTCATTAGAATTAATGCGTCCTATCAAAGATATAAATGAGATGGTTTATCAATTCAAAGAATTATTACCCGAAGACACTCACCAACAATTGCTTAGCTTATTATTAGAGAAAACAAATTACATTTCTGAGTGGATAGAAAACATTACATTAATTAATAAGTTAGAAAATCAAGAATGGAAAATTCATAAGGATGAATTTGAACTATCAACATTAGTTGAATCTATTCTGATAACAGCATCACCTTTTATGATAAGAAAAGGGCTAACACTTTATTTCCACAATAATATAAGACCTGGATTGCTTTTAATTAACGATGGTCCAGCTTTAAGTAAGATTATTTTATCATTGATTAATTATGCCATTAGCACGACTAATTATGGAAAGATAACCGTTAATCTGAATTTAGTTAAAAATAAAGATAAGGAAGAAATACTTATAGATATTATTGACAGTGGAAGCGGGCTTACACCTCAAGATATTGCTAATATAAAATACCCATTCTTAGGACAAGCAATGGGAGACAAATATTATTCTAATTCAGGTATCATTTTTTATTTATGCCATTTGCTATGCCATAAAATACAAGGAGAATTAACGATTAAGAGCCAAGAAAGCATCGGTTCTCATTTTCAAATCGCACTCCCATACCAGCATATAGATACTGAAGAGCGAACATTTAACGTATTATTAGAGGGAATAAACGCAAAACTCGCTATAAAAAATCCTGAAATAGAAAAAATCATCTGTCAACAGCTTGATAAATATGGCGCGACATACTTTGATAAAAATAGAGAGAATCTTTATCCTGAATACGATATCATACTTAAGGATACACCGAATGATAACCCTGAATCTCCAACAATATTATTAATCAGCTCTATTGTTGGATTTGAAAAAATATCAAAAGATTTAATAAAGTGTAACTATAACTTCGGTGATCCTTTAATTGAGGCTATTACTTATTTAATTGAAGAAAATGAGTCATTTTCCCTAGATACAACTAAAGAGAGTATTTGGGATGAAAATAATAACCTTGATAAATACGAAGTAATTCTTAATAATTATAGGAAGAAGTTGAATGGTAGTGATTATAAGGAACTATTTATCAGTACTGTTCCTATTGATGTTGAAAA
>JAEYFY010000353.1 GCA_023454395.1 Pseudomonadota bacterium | reverse complement strand
TGTTAATATAATGGCTGAATAATGGTGATTGTTTATTCAATTTTCTATTTTTAACTACATTGTCTCTTAAAGGCTCGCAAACTGAATGCGTACATTGAACCAACTCAAGCCAAATACACTAACTCGTTTATATGCCCTGTTTCTTCTTTTTATGGTCATATCACTTTTTCTCTACGCTTACAGTTATTTTGACACTTGGCTAGATAGCAAAAAAAACGCTATCAACAATACAACTCAAAAATTCGCTCGACAGGTTGAAGATTACCGTTATCACTCTAATCAGCTTTTTCAGTTATCAAATAAAGTAACCGATACCTCGGCATTCCCCGTATTGCGACTTAATCCAATAAAATTACGTTCAGATGTATTTTGGCTTGAAGGACGAGACCAAACTGTAGATTCCATTATATTTGGTAAACCCAATGAGCAGACCTTTCAGTTAGCACAACGATTTGCCAATTCACTCGAAATTCTTTGGGGTGTACGTAATGATTACAGTTCACTTTATTATCTAAATGGTAAAGGGAATGATCTTATCTTAATTACCACCCATTCTGTACTTAAGCCGGAGATCCGTTACAAAGAAAGCTATTTAACATTAACAGCTGAAAATAAGCGGTCTGAATTATTGATGCAATCAACCGCATTAGATGAAAAAGAAAGTCTTTCTCCTATCAGGAAAATGTCTACAGAAAACATCTATTACTACACTTATCGTATTATGTTTAATGTGCCGGGTCAGTTAACCAGCGTAGTAGCATTTGATTTACCTATCAATAATTTCTTGCCTTCAGAGCTATCTCCACACTACTTAAGATTACTTCCGACAGGTCAACAATCTGTTTATGACAAGAATGACATTGAAATATCAACCGACGGCTCTTCACTAATTTTTTCTCAACCGATTATTGGTATCCCATATTCACTCTCTTATGAATACCCAATGAAATCGATTATAAAAGAGATAGCCTACAAAAACATTTGGTTATTAATTAGCCTGTTTGTATTTATTTCTATCTCCGTTTTTGGTCATATCTATATCCGTAATAAGTACGTTTTCCCTTATATTTCTATGACGCGTAATCTACGGATCAAAGAAGAGATGACAAACGACATCATTTCAAATCTTCCGATAGGATTATTAGTCTATAATTTTTCCTCTAACCATAAGATTATTAGTAACAGTCATGCGGAAAAATTACTGCCTCATATCGATTTATCTAAGATCCGCCAAATGGCGGTTGAACACAATGGTTTAATTCAAACAGCCATCAACAACGAAATTTATGAAATACGAACAAGTAACAATAACAATATTGACAATACATCATTATTCATATTTCTGAATAAAGATAACGAAGCACTTATCAATAAAAAATTACAACTGGCACAGCAAGAATATGAGAAAAACACCATCGCACGACGCAAAATCTTATCTAATATGTCATTAGAATTAATGCGCCCCATCAAAGATATAAATGAGATGGTTTATCAATTCAAAGAATTATTACCCGAAGACACTCATCAACAATTGCTTGGCTTATTACTAGAGAAAACAAATTACATTTCTGAATGGATAGAAAATATTACATTAATTAATAAGTTAGAAAATAAAGAATGGAAGATTCATAAGGATGAATTTGAACTATCAACATTAGTTGAATCTATTCTGATAACCGCATCACCTTTTATGATAAGAAAAGGCCTAACACTTTATTTCCACAATAATATAAGACCTGGATTACTTTTAATTAACGATGGCCCTGCTTTAAGTAAGATTATTTTATCATTGATTAATTATGCCATTAGTACGACTAATTATGGAAAGATAACCGTTAATCTGAATTTAGTTAAAAATAAAGATAAAGAAGAAATACTTATTGATATTATTGATAGCGGAAGTGGGCTTACACCTCAAGATATTGCTAATATAAAATACCCATTCTTGGGTCAGGCAATGGGAGACAAATATTATTCGAATTCAGGTATTATTTTTTATTTATGCCATTTGCTATGTAATAAAATACAAGGAGAATTAACGATTAAGAGCCAAGAAAGTATTGGTTCTCATTTCCGAATTGTACTCCCATACCAGCATATAGATACGGAAGAACGGACTTTTAACGTATTATTAGAAGGAATAAACGCAAAAATCGCCATAAAAAACCCTGAAATAGAAAAAATCATCTGTCAACAGCTTGATAAATATGGTGCTACATACTTTGATAAAAATAGAGAGAATCTTTATCCTGAATACGATATCATACTTAGGGATACACCGAATGATAATCCTGAAGCACCAACAATATTATTAATGAGCTCTATTGTTGGATTTGAAAAAATATCAAAAGATTTAATAAAGTGTAACTATAACTTCGGTGATCCTTTAATAGAGGCTATTACTTATTTAATTGAAGAAAATGAGTCATTTCCCCTAGATACAACTAAAAAGAGTATTTGGGATGAAAATAATAACCTTGATAAATACGAAGTAATTCTTAATAATTATAGGAAGAAGTTGAATGGTAGTGATTATAAGGAACTATTTATCAGTACTGTTCCTATTGATGTTGAAAA
>JAEYFY010000208.1 GCA_023454395.1 Pseudomonadota bacterium | reverse complement strand
TGCCATCCCTATGGCTATGATTAGAATTTCTCAATCACAGTACGACTGATAATTTCATCCTGAACTTCTTTACATAATTCAACGAAGTAAGCACTGTAACCTGCAACACGAACAATCAAATCGCGGTATTTTTCAGGCTCTAATTGCGCTTTTTTCAGTACTTCATTATCAACATAGCTAAATTGCATCTGGCCGTTCCCCAGAATTGAAGCCGTTCTTAATAAGGTAATTAAACCTTGGCGTCCTTCATTGGTATCTAACAAACCTTTCAGGAATTTGAAGTTATGAACCATACCGATATTCATGGTTTCAACATTCATCTTACTGATTGATTTGATGATTGCTGTTGGACCATGTTTATCTGCGCCTTGTGTTGGGCTGATACCATCTGACAATGGTTTCCATGCAAAGCGACCATTTGGTGTGGCAGCCGTTAATTCGCCAATTGGTGTATTGTTAGAGATAGACAATGTGCCGTGACTCAGAGTGGAATAGAGCATTTTGTATTTACGACATTCACGCTCAGTCCATTCCGTAATATCCAGCGCATATTGGTCAACAACATCGTCATCATTACCAAATTTCGGTGCATTTAAGCAGTCACGTAAAAGCTCGTCATGACCTTCAAAGTTAGCTAATAACGCATCACGAATTTGCTCTAAGGTGTATTTTTTATCTTCATAGACAAGTTTGCGAATAGCCGCCATGGAGTCAACGTAAGTTGCTAAACCAGAGAAAATCAACCCTGGACCATGGTTAACCATTGCGCCACCCGCAGTAACGTCTTTACCTTGTTCCATACAGCCTTCAACCAGCAGAGACATTAATGGTTTTGGTGCAATATCGCGGTGAACACGTTGGCTGATCACAGTACCAATTGCCGATAAACGAACGATATGTGCCACTTGCTCTTTTACAGCACGGTCGAAATCTTCATAAGTACGCAGGTCGCGTAAATCGCCTGTATCTAAACCTTGATAGCTATCAAATAGCACCATACGACCACGATTTAATACAAACTCAATTGCGATAGGCCATTGGGTATAACCTGTTGATGTCCACTGATAAATACGACCTGATTTTTGTGGCTCTACACAACCCATCAAGCAGTAGTCACGCGCATCTTCAAAGTCGAAGCCTTTACGTAGCATCATCTTGATATGAGAATCATCGAAGTGACACGCAGGGAAGCCCATACCGGCTTTTACTACATCAACGATTTTTTCCATATATTGCTGTGGAGATTGGTTATGAATACGACATGCTAATGATGGTTGATACACTTTCACAAAGCGTACCGCATCCATAATCAGGTAAGTTAAGTCGTTACACGCATCGCCACCAGAGCGTTTTTGTCCACCAATGGTTAAGTTGATAAATGGCTGATAACCCGCGAAATATTTCGCACCCAGTTCACTCGACATCCACATTAACTCAGCACATTTGATGATAAAGGCTTGCATCATTTCCAGTGCTTGTTCACGCGTTAAACGACCTGATTTGATGTCGTTTTCATACATTGGGAAGCAATATTGGTCTAAACGACCTAAAGAAAGACCTGTTTGGTTTTCTTCTACTTCAAACAGTGACTCTACAGTCCAAATACTTTGCAATGCTTCTTGTAGTGTTTTTGGTGGGTTAGCAGGTACATTTTCGTTGACTTGAGCAATCGTCAGTAACTCTTCACGACGTTGTGGATTGCTCTCTTTTGATGCTAATTCACGCGCATGTTCTGCAATGCGATGTGCGTAAGCAATCACACCTTCACAGCTTTCAATAGACGCTTTGTAGAAGTAGATACGGTCGATATCAGCAGGGTTTTCCATGCTTAATTCAGCCAGTTTGGCTTGTGCATCGGCTTTAATGCCGTTCATACCCTTAGTGAAAAGCAGGACGTCATAACCTGGGCAAGTATCGCCACCACCATTGATTTGGTGATAAGAAAGATCACTGACAAAGGTTTCACCACTAAATTCCCACACACCCGCTTCGCGATATTGTGCTTCACAGATCTCATCTAAAGAACGACCTTCCCAGAATGGAACAATCTCTTCACGAATGACTTTTTTGTCTTCTTCTGAAATTTGGAATGGATCTTGTGGGCGAGTGCTCATGGTATCAAGTTCATCACGAACCCAGCGCCATGCGATATCAGGAGAGAAAGCACCAGCACGCGCTTTTCCACAAGGATGTCCAACAATCAGCTCTTCATCTTGAATTAAGATAGGTGCGGTTTCACATGCGCGACGGAAAGCTTTAGCGCGCAGTAAAATTGGTGGTAAACCTGGGTTATTACGAACAATTTCAGTAAATGCTAATGCTCTATAAATAGAGACACTTGGACGTGCTTCTAAATAGCGATTACGTAAGCGTTGTAAGCGAGGCGTTAAACCTTCCATCACTTTAAATTCGCCCGCATCAGTGCTTGGCGCTACAAAATTTGCAGAAGGTGCAGCGTATTGAGGTTGTGAATTCGCACGACCATTATATAAACGCACTTGCAGTGAACTGTGTAAGGTTGACAGATTAGCGCGCGCGGATAATAGCATCTCTGACAGTTCGTTAATGCTGATGCGTGGATCGTTAATATCCACACCCTGTGTCATTGCATCAAACATTGGATAACCATCAACTTCTTTGGTTGCGCGTACTTCTGAAAGCTCAGCCAATTTCAACCATACGCTTTCAACAATTTCATAGGCTTGTGCTTGTGTTAAACGACCTTGGTCGATATCACGTTGATAGAATGGATAAAGTGCTTTATCAAATCCCATTGGGTTAATGGCGTAGCTACCATTTTCCAGATGTAAGACTAATTGCAATAAATAGAATACTTGAACCGCTTCTTTAAAAGTTTCTGCGGGTTTTGCTGGCACTTTACGTAATACTGCCGCGCTGTCTAATAGCTCTGCTTTACGGTATGGGTTACCTTCCATTGCTGCTAAATTCTCTGCTTTTGCAGACAGAATTTGTGCAAAATACAGTGCTGCATCACATGCATAAATAGCAGATTTACAGAAATTGGCTTCATCCATACTGCTGCGGTTTACTGCACTACCAATGCTTCTAATTCTGTCTTCAAGCTGTGCTTTGATTGCTAAGAAACCTTGGTTTACCACCAGCATATAATCAGGTGATGCAACGCTATTATTAATACTTAAGAAACGGTAGATAGAGTCGCTACGTACTTCATCTTCAGTGTGAAAAATCGCACCGCGTGGTGTTGATGATTGACTACCGATAATCAATTCATCTTGTGCGATATAGCTTGGAAAATGACGAATAAACTCATAAAAACGTTGTGCAGGTTTAATCGCTTGTGGAACACCTGCAATGCTGTTGTCTAATGAATCAAAAATGGTTGCACGCTCGGTACTGATTGAGCTATTACGTGAAACTAAACGTTCTGCCAGCATTTTTACGCGTGGCGTCAAAGAATATTTGGCCATGTGAGGCTCTCCTGATGTTCTTTACTTGACCTAATCGGTATTCATTCGGTTGAGCATTAACTGTGTGATACACCGGCAAATGCCTGACGATACAATGTTTCTAATTGGTGTGTGTTCACGTCACGCGGATTTGTCGGCGTACAGCTATCTCGTAAAGCCTGTCCGACCATTTCCGTCAAACGGGCATAAAAGTCCGCTTCACTGACACCGGTATCGCGAATACTCTTCGGCATACCCATTTCATCTTTCAATACATTAATGGCGACGATTAAACTGGTTACCCCTTCTCTTACGGTGTTAGCCGGAAGCCCTAAGCTTTGAGCAAGATAGGCGTAACGTTTTGCTGCTTCACTATTACAATCACCATGAAGATTGGCGTTA
This sequence comes from Pseudomonadota bacterium, assembly GCA_023454395.1. Classification (GTDB taxonomy): domain Bacteria; phylum Pseudomonadota; class Gammaproteobacteria; order Enterobacterales; family Enterobacteriaceae; genus Proteus; species Proteus appendicitidis. The sequence goes on along the minus strand of JAEYFY010000208.1, from coordinate 3,774 downwards.
AAGGCGACGACATGTGTCATCAATAACGCATTTGCACGACCGTGAGGAACGTGGAATACACCGCCTAATGCGTGGGCAAGACTGTGAGTAATACCCAAAGAGGCGTTAGTAAATGCCATGCCGGCAATACAAGATGCGTTATGCATTTTTTCGCGAGCCATCAAGTTGTCACCTTGATGGTGGCAATCAATAAGATGACCAAAGACTAACTTGACGGCTTTCTCTGCCATCGCATCAGAAAAATCAGATGCCGCTTTAGAAACATACGCTTCGAGTGCATGGCAAAGGACATCCATACCAGTATCTGCCGTAATGGCAGGTGGCACAGATTTCACCAACTCAGGATCGAGAATGGCGACATCAGGCAACATAAACTCATCAACCAAGACCAGTTTTTCACTGCGTGATTTGATCACTGAAAAAGAGGTTACTTCAGAACCCGTACCACTCGTGGTTGGGATCGCAATAAACAGTGGTTTGGTTCTGTTGCTCTCTTTACGGGTATGCCAGAGGGAGTACATAACGGCTTTCGCGGCATCAATCACTGATCCACCACCGAGTGCAATAACCAAGTCTGGATAATGAGCATCCATGATCTTCATACCACTCACGATGGCTGAAATATCTGGATCTGAAGCAACATCATCGTAAACGTGGAACTCGATACCTCGTTGCATTAACTTGTCAGTGACTTTATTTGCAAAGCCAAACTTCACCATTGCTTTATCTGTCACCACAAATGCGCGGCGGGCAGTTAACCCAGAGAGAAAATCCAGTGCATTGGCGCCAAACTGAATTTTGGGTTTTATCAGAAACTCACTCATGTCGTTATTACTCCTTACTGTCCCGATAAACCTTCTCCACAATGGCAACCACTGACATCGCCTTGTAACGATCTTTGTTCAGTGCAAAGTACTCTTCAGCCAACACAACATCGTTGATACCTGCACCTACACTATCCACTGCAACATACGTTTTATTTTTCAGTGGCTTAAGCTCATCATCTAAGGTAGCTATCATTAATAAATTGCTACCTTTAAGTTCTGGGCTTTTTTGTGTCGCTACTACGTGTCCGATTACCTTTGCGAGGATCATGGTTTATATCGCCTTATATCAATGAGTTATTTACTCAGACGTCCGAGAACTTCCTTGATAATGCGTTCCACGTTTTCTTCGGTAATATCACCTTGTTCAATCACTTGTTGCGCACAAGCACTGACTGTCGTTGCATAAGGAGATGCACCAAAGCGATCATCACCTTGAGTTTGACGTTGTGCAGTGGCACATTCAGCATGAACAGGCGTTAAAGAAGGTGAACGAAAACGATCATCATCAAGAATGCTGGTCTGGTGATTTGCGCTAGAAACAGCACAAGCAGAAACAGCAGGTTGAGCAGCTTCTTGTGCTAAAGGGCAAGGTTGTTTCAACTCTTCAACGGTACGCACGCCATAACCTACTTTACGAATATTCAGTAGATTCATTGGGCCAACGTTGTCAGAGCTAGAACCGCCACCAACAGCACCGCAACCTAAAGTCAGTGCAGGCGTAATATTGGTTGTTGCACCGATACCACCTAATGCCGCAGGGGTATTAATTAGGATACGGTTAACAGGTTTTTCTAAAGAGAACTGACGAATAACATCTTCATTTTTGGTATGAATAACTAAGGTATGACCTAAACCTTCATTAGTCAGTAACTGCACCACGCGATCGCACGCTGATTTCCAATCTTCTTCAATATACATCCCTAAGATTGGGCATAATTTTTCGCGTGAATACGGATTTTTTGGTGAAACAGTGTCTTGTAATGCGATTAATACTCGCGTATTTGCGGGTACGCTAAAACCAGCACGCTGACTTAAATAAATCGCATCTTTACCCACAACGGCTGGGTTAATTGTGCCGTTAGCACGCAGTAACATTGAAGCCACTTTTGTTGCTTCTTCGTCATTCATAAAGTAAGCACCTTGCGCTAATAGCTCGCGGTGAACTTCGTTATAAATGCAACGTTCAACAATAATGGATTGCTCTGATGCGCAGATAACGCCGTTATCGAATGTTTTACTGGTGATGATATCGCTCACGGCTTTTTTGATATCAGCACTGCGTTCGATAAAAGCAGGGCCATTACCTGGACCACCACTGATGGTTGGTGTACCTGATGCATAAGCTGCACGCACCATACCTTCGCCGCCAGTTGCTAAAATCAATGACACATCTTTGCTGTGCATTAATTCTTTTGTCGCTTCCAGTGTCAGTAATGTCACACCATCAACAATACCGGCTGGCGCACCAGCTTCTAGTGCCGCTTTTTTAACAATTTCTAACGCACGGAAACTACACTGTTTTGCATTTGGATGCGGAGAGAAAATAATCGCATTACCCGCTTTCAGTGCAATTAGGGTTTTATAGATAATGGTTGATGTTGGGTTAGTTGAAGGAACTAACGCAGTGATAACACCTAAAGGCACGCCAACATCCATGACTTTTTTTACTTTATCGTCATTGATAATGCCAACGGTCTTCATGTCTTTCATATGTTCATACACACGCAATGACGCGAAGGTATTTTTCAGAACTTTGTCTTCCCACTTACCAAAGCCTGTCTCTTCGTTTGCCATTTTTGCTAGCTCTTCTGCGTGACGAGCGGCTTCAAATGCAATGTGTTTTACAATACTGTCGATTTTTTCCTGCGAAAATTTAGCATAAACAAGTTGTGCATTTTTCGCGTTACGAACTAGCTCACGAGCCAGTTGTCTGGATTGCAAATCTTTATCTAATGCAACCATGTCTTCCCCCATACAGGAGTTAAAAAATTTAGCTGAATAACTTATTTCTTTGCTTTACAGCACGCCTGAATAATCAGGCTTTGTGCTGTTGTGCGATTTTCTCGATATCGTTATGCGGTCTTGCAATAACACGAGAAGTCACCACGGTGCCGATACGTTTTGCCGCTTCAACACCTGACTCAACCGCTGCATTGACTGCACCGACATCGCCTTTCACCATGGCTGTCACTAAACCTGAACCGACGTTTTCATAACCAATCAGTTCAACATTGGCTGCTTTACACATTGCATCAGCAGCTTCAATGCAAGCGACAAGACCTTTGGTTTCAACTAGACCTAGTGCTTCTTTCATATTTATTTCCTTCGTTATTCAGTCACTTTGTACTGGGCAACGATTTTTTGAATATCGTTATGTGGACGAGCGATGACTAATGAAGTCACAACAGTACCAACACGTTGAGCCGCTTCTAAGCCAGATTCGACAGCGGCTTTAACGGCACCAACATCGCCTTTCACCATTGCTGTGACTAAACCTGAACCCACATTTTCGTAGCCGATTAACTCAACATTGGCCGCTTTACACATCGCGTCTGCTGCTTCAATACAAGCAACCAGCCCTTGAGTTTCAATAAGTCCTAATGCATCACCCATACGTTCTCCTAAGACAAAAACTATGCCTTGTGTTTGATAACAATCTTGTTGATGTCATTGTGAGGACGAGCAATCACGAGCGATGTAACAACTTCGCCCACGCGTTGTGCTGACTCCACACCTGAATCCACTGCAGCTTTCACTGCGCCTACGTCGCCTTTCACCATCGCAGTCACGAGACCTGAACCCACATTTTCATAGCCAATAAGTTCAACGTTCGCGGCTTTACACATAGCGTCAGCGGCTTCAATACATGCCACCAGACCCTTGGTTTCGATCAGACCTAATGCATCACCCATTTTCATTTCCTCCGAGAAGCCGTTTAACGGTTTAC
>JAEYFY010000125.1 GCA_023454395.1 Pseudomonadota bacterium | reverse complement strand
TGACATCTCAATATGATGTCTGGACAGCAATCTTAGTCCCTAAACTGGATTGTTATTCAGAGTCGTCCTTTATCCTCACCAATGAGTTATGGAACCTGAAATAACCTATGGAACTCTATTTATCTATGGCAATAGAGTAGGCTATTTAAAACCAAATAAGATTATTATTATGACACATAATCACATTGATGATATTGAGTTGGATCGGGCTGATAATAAGCAGTCTGAAAAATTTAAGGCAGCTAAGAAAAGCACGTTAGTGAGTGTTTTTGTCAATATTATTTTATCCATTTGGCAAATTACAGTGGGCTTTTTTTCACACTCTCAAGGTTTAATTGCCGATGGCATTCACTCGCTTTCTGATCTTATTGCAGACTTTGTTGTTTTAATTGCCAATAAAGGCAGTCAGAAACGACCTGATGCAGATCACCCTTATGGGCATTTTCGTTATGAAAATGCAGCATCACTTATTCTTGGAACGATTTTATTAATTGTCGGTTTAGGAATGTTGTTTTCTGCCATTCATAAACTTTTAGATCCATCGACTATTCCTGAAGTTCATAGTGTTGCTTTATATGTGGCTTTGCTTGCCTTAGCGGCTAAAGAAGGGTTATTCCGCTATATGCTTACTGTTGCAAAAAAAGTGGACTCCAATATGTTAGTCGCAAATGCTTGGCATGCGCGTTCTGACGCCGCTTCTTCATTAGTTGTTGCGATTGGTATTATCGGAAGTTTGGCTGGATTTAAATTTTTTGACCCATTAGCAGCATTCATTGTCGGGCTATTTGTCGGTCGTATGGGGTGGCGTTTTACTTATCAAGCGCTACAAGATTTAATGGACAGAGGGGCAGATGAAGATACGCTGAAAGAGATTAAACAGATGTTGGTTTCAACACCGGGCGTGCAAGGCGTTCATGATTTAAAGACACGTCGTTCTGGTGATTATTTACTCGTAGATGTACATCTTGAAATCAAAGGTGATCTCACCGTCAGTGAAAGCCACTCAATTGTTGTTAATGCTCGTAATAAGGTTTTGCAAAATAAACAGATTTTGAGTGTGATGGCTCATGTTGATCCCGCTTAAACTTATTTGAGCATCAAGTAAAAAAGGTAATGAGTGATTTTTCATTACCTTTTTTTGTTTCTTAAAAAGCGTTATTTATGATTTTAGAAATTGACGCAGTTTTCTTTTACGTGATCACTCAGCGCTGCAATCAGATTATCTACCGCACATTCAGCCATCGCATAGCGAGTCTCTTTTGTTGCAGAGCCAATATGCGGCACAGCAACGACATTCTTCATCGTTAATAAAGGGGAAGATGAAGATAGGGGCTCTTTTTCAAACACATCCAAGCCAGCACCGGCGATCTCTTTTTGTTCTAATGCATGGATTAATGCCAATTCATCCACTACAGCGCCACGCCCTGCATTAATTAAATAAGCATCCGGTTTCATCATCGAAAATTGTTTTTGACCGATTAAATGGTGTGTTTCTGGTGTTAATGGCAATGTGATACAGACGAAATCAGATTGCTGTAATAATGCCTCTAAAGTGCAATATGTTGCAGCAAATTTATCGTTCACTTCGGTATGTTCTGTACGTGAGTGATAAAGAATATTCATATTAAAACCAAAGTGTGCGCGCTGAGCTAAAGCTTTGCCTATTCGCCCCATGCCAATAATACCCATAGTTTTATGATGAACATCAGTACCGTACCAATCAGGTGTGATACCTTTAACCCATAAACCTTGTTTAACATTATCAGCAAGTTCAGGAATACGCCTTGCTACAGAAAGTACTAATCCCATCATGGTATCTGCGACGGTATCTGTTAATACGGTTGGAGTATGCATTAGCTTAATATTACTTTTGGTCAGGGCATTAACATCAACATTGTCATAACCAACAGAAACCGTTGAAACGGCTTTTAAATGAGGTGCTTGGCTAATAAAATTCTCATCGATTTTGCCACCAGCACCGAGTAATCCAGAGGCATTGGCAAGTGCTGAACGAAAATCATCAGAGTCTAAAGAGAGCGTTTTAAATTGTTTGATATCAGCAAAATCGGATAGTTTTTTGTACAGTTTTTCAGGAAGATCTTGATATAGCACGACAATCGGTTTCATTATGTTCTCCATTCAATACTCGTCATAATTCAAATCACAGCGTTGTTGATTGCGTTCATTCGCACCAGTCAATACTCGTCATACTTCAAACTACAGCGTTGTTGACTGCGTTCATTCGCACTAGTCACATACTTATGTATGCTCCTAGCGACTCATTCACTTGTCGCCTAGCTGTGATTTGAATTATTTAGAGTCTATATTTAATGGCGTTTATTAATGGTGCTTATTGTATGTAGTTGTTGATTGTTTTTTCCTCGAATTATTTAGAGGAAGGTATTCTTACTCCGCTTAAACATATTAGCGAGGAAGTTAATAAGGTATGATAAAACTCATTGAATGTCAGTTTTATCATATAATTAGCGCATTAAATGAGATGTAATCGTTTACTTTTAATGTGTATTGTTTTTAGTGTTAAAGTGAGAGATTGTGTTACTTACCTTACTAACTTACTGTAATGCAAGTCTAAATTAGGATATTGGATAAAAATTTAAAGCGTATCAAAAGAGTGTAAACGTTTACACTAAATGTCGGTTTGATCACGAAATGATTTTGTTGATCTTGCTAAACTCTGTGTCAGTGAACAGAAACCGTCTTGCGCTTTTCCTTTAGATCAAAAGAGGTGAATGTGGAAATATTAGTGACAGGTGGTATGGGATATATTGGTAGTCATACTTGCGTACAAATGATTGAAGCAGGCATGACACCGATTATTTTAGATAACCTTAGCAATGCGAATGACGAAGTGCTTAATCGTGTTGAAGCCTTAACAGGGAAACGCCCTCTATTTTATCACGGTGATATTCGTGATGACCAACTATTAGCATCCATTTTTGCTAAGCATTCTATTCAATCTGTTATTCATTTCGCGGGATTGAAAGCAGTTGGTGAATCTGTTCAGAAGCCCATTGAATATTATGACAACAATGTTAATGGCACATTGGTGCTCGTGCGTTGTATGCGTGATGCGGGCGTAAAAAGTCTTATTTTTAGCTCCTCTGCAACCGTTTATGGTGATCCTCAAGCGGTTCCTATCACTGAAGATTCGCCAGTAGGGGGCACGACTAACCCTTATGGCACTAGCAAATATATGGTCGAGCGCATTTTATCTGACTTATTTGTTGCTGATGAAAATTGGTCTATTAGTTTGCTGCGTTATTTTAACCCAGTAGGGGCGCATCCATCAGGTACGATGGGGGAAGATCCTAAAGGTATTCCAAATAACCTAACCCCTTATATTGCACAAGTGGCAATTGGTCGTCGTGAACAAGTCGCTGTTTTTGGTGATGATTATCCAACAAAAGACGGTACAGGTGTTCGTGATTATATCCACGTTATGGATCTGGCTGATGGTCATATCGCAGCATTAAATGCATTAGGCAAAAAAGCGGGCTTACATATTTATAATTTGGGAACAGGTAACGGCACTAGTGTGATTGAAATGATTGAAGCATTTCGTAAAGCTAGCGGCAAACCTATTCCTTATCAATTACAAGCTCGTCGTCCTGGTGATATTGCAGAATGTTGGTCAAGCCCTGCAAAAGCAGAGAAAGATTTACACTGGAAAGCCATTCGTTCAATTGATGATATGGCTGCGGATGCTTGGCGTTGGCAGTTACAAAACCCAAATGGTT
>JAEYFY010000080.1 GCA_023454395.1 Pseudomonadota bacterium | reverse complement strand
GTAATACCATTTTAATTAAACGGCGTGAGAATTTACGTTTACCAAAGGCAAATTTTAGAAAAGGAATAAAACTGTCGTGATAGGTTAGCGTGCCATCAAAATCAAACACTGATAACGTTTTTACGGTGTTTTTCGCGTTTTCAAATTGGGGTTGCATAAAAAGTTAAGCTCCGTAAATCATCAGAGTTTTTAAGGTCATTGTGCATATTATATCATTGTTCTCAAAATGAGATAGTATGGATGTTACTTATTGAAAATAAAGCTATTTATTATTTTTTGAATAATGGAGTGTATGAATAATCTATGAAAACATCAGCAGATATTGGCTACTCAATAAAGTAATGTGTGATTGATAAAAAATAGCTTATTTATTATTAACACTATCGGTTGCATTATTTTATAAAATAAGATTAAAGCGTAAATTATTTAAAATATGATTAGTGATTATTTATAGAATAAAAAATTTCAAATAAAAATTATTAACTTATATGTATCAATAATAATTAAATAAAAAAATTAACTAGGTCGATAAGAAATAAAATTTATCGCTATTTACATATAGGCTTTTTAATTATGAGTATTAAACGAAGTGCTAAAATAGGCTCCTCTGCACTGTTATTAATTTTTATTTTATCTTCTGTATTATCTACATTTTTCATCTACAAAATGAAAAATAATTTCACCCAAGTGGAAACATTGTTAACACGTTACACCGATGTATTGATGGCACGTTATCAATTAGCAACGATGCGTTCTAATGTGAACTTTTTGATGCAAGATACAGCAGAGACAAATGCTAAAAGTGCTGAAATTATTGAGAAAAACAAAAGAATTGCGGTAAGTGCTAAACGTGCAATGGATATATGGGTAAAAGAAAAAAAAGTCACAGTAGAAGCACAAAAAAGTGCGGATGAAATAGCAAAGTTATTTTATAGTTTAATTGATAGACTTTTGATTGCGTCAAATGGCTTAGAAGCAATACATATAAAAGATACAGAATTTGCCAATGACTTTGATAGATTAGATCATCTATTTGATAACTATGTTTCTGTTAAAGCTAAAAACAGTGCTGGACTCAGAAATAGACAAGATACCATGGTTCAGTTTTCTATTTACTCCACGCTCATCTCATTATTAATTCTATTTATTATTTTATATTTTGTTATTCGTTGGATAAACAAAACCTTTATTTATAACCTTAATGCATTGTCTAATATGTTAAATAAAGTTGGTAAAGGGGAATTAGTTTTCGCTTTACCTAAAATAAAAAAAGATGAATTTGGTGAGTTATTTTCACATGTTAGTGATATGCAAAAAGCGTTAACCTCTACCATTCTTACTGTAAAAAGAGAAACATTAGAGATAAAACGGGGAGCTTCTGAAATTTCATCAGGTAATCAGGAACTCTCTGCCCGTACTGAAGAGCAAGCTAGCGCATTGCAACAAACCGCAGCCAGTATGGAAGAGATTAGAACCGCTGTAGCCAATAACACCGAAAATACCCAAGAAGCCAATGAGATTATTAATCAATCTAATGATATCGTTATAGATGGTGCGAGTGTAATGAAAGAAGCTATCTCATCGATGAAAAAAATAGAGCAAGGTGCGTTAAAAGTGGGTGAGATTAACGAAGTGATTAATAATCTTGCGAGCCAAACGAATATTTTAGCGCTAAATGCTGCGGTAGAAGCTGCAAGAGCTGGGGAACAAGGGAGAGGTTTTACCGTTGTTGCGGTGGAAGTACGAAATTTAGCGGCTAAAAGTGCAGATGCCGCAAAAGAGATCAGTCAGATATTAAAAGCATCTATAAAAGATGTCGCTGAAGGAACCGCTCTCGTGAATAAAACGGGAAAACATATGCAAGAGATCGTTTCTTCAATTGCAAAAGTAAATAAGATTATGCAAGGGATAAGTCTTGCTTCAGAAGAGCAACGGGTTGGCATTGAACAAATTGCGGTAGCGATTAATCAGATGGATACGGTTGTGCAACAAAACGCCTCTTTAGTGGATAATGGCGCATCTTCAATGATGATGTTAGACGAGAAAGCGCAGGTATTGATGGATAATGTGGCCGTTTTTCAAATAGAAGAACAAGCATTATAACGATAAAAAACTCACTCTGAATTAACGTATCAGAGTGAGTTTTATTCTATTCTGGCAAACAGAGCAAGGGATTAATAATATTCAATCATAAAGGTTGCAGCACCATTGGCGATACCTGCGGATATTCTGTCATCGACACGAAGATACCGCGCACGCAATGGAATGCTTACAGTGCCTGCTTTTTCTGTAACTGGCTGAGCAAAGGCGGTTGGTGTATTAAATTTAACAAAATCTTCGCCGGCATTACCAAATGCAAGTTGGATACCGACACCTTTAGCCGCTCCGGGTACATCATTAATTTTAAAAGTACCAGGATATTCAGGAATAGCTGGATTTACAGGCTTGATGGTCACTCTAATCTCATTAGGATCACGATCAGGGAATGTTTGTCCTCTCTCTGTGGTTAATACATCTCCTTTGCCACCAGAATAGTAACCTCGAAACGCAGGACAATTGTATAAATTAATATCAGAATTTATCCATTTGGTTGAACTACCTTTTGCAGGTAAGGTAGATATTTCATGTTTGCCTAATTCCACGGTGTAGTCTTGTGTTTTACAACTTGAAGCGGTAACACTAACCGAACCTGTAATATTCATATATGCGGCTATAAAAGGGAATCCTTCTGCTAGAACCTTATCTTTTTCGGGATAGTTCACATCAAGTTGCATTCTTGCAATATTGCTTAAATCAAATATACCTGGCTGAATAGGACCTAATTTAATTAAAGAATAATTTAATATTGGGTGTGCCCAATATTCCATACTTTCTCTATCTTTTTCAATAAGTTCACGATTTCCTTCCCAAGAGAGTTTAGCAATATTAGGTGTTAGTGAATTATTTCTATTTCTATTTGTATAAAATACAATACCAAGACCTGGGTTATTGGTTTTATAGACATTAGGAGGAATACCTGCGCCAACAGCAGGTGTTCCTCTCATACTTAATAATTTTACCTCTTGCCTTTCTAAAAAGTAATATTTTCCTAATCCTGTTGAAGGCACATTAAATGCACAGGTATAGTTGTATGTATAACTAGCAATATCGATTTTACCTTGGTAAACAACAGAGCCTACTGGCATATCAGCACCAACATGAATTGCGCCACCAATGGACATAGTCTGATTATCTGGAGGACCACTAACATAACATTTGACTGTTTGTTGTGCCATGACCTCCGCAACAGGAAAAAGTAGAAGCATTAAGGCTAATGAGTTTTTAATAATCGGCTTCATACTTTATTCTCCACAGACACTAGTCAATTGAACAAAACTACTTTGATTATCTTTATCTTGTGCTGGTGCACTATAATTGATAGTACATTGCTGAATTTCACCCGGTCCCCACTTAATGGTTAAACGACCTGATGGATTTTTAACGCGGGCGTAGAGAAGCCCTCCCTGACCAATGCTACCCACTTCACTGTTCTGTTCATCGTAAGCGACACTACCAAATGGAATTGGTCCATTATTTCTTTGAATAGTAATCAACAATGGCATACCTTTGTCAGTTTCAAAGGCAACTTTAGTAATTGCTCCTTCGAATGGTGCAATACGCACTTGTGTATTTTGTAGCTCGATATTATTTGACATTCCTTTCGGGTTAATCGTGATGTCATTCATTTGATATGGGGTTAAATAAGGTACAGCAGCATGGCCAAAGCCATCGATTTCAATGCCCGGATAGCCACTGACTTTAGCACCTTTAGCACCATCGGCTTCAACCACAGCAAAAGTATTACCTTGATAAGGAGTTGCAACTACACCACCAGACCAGCCAATTAATGAACCGCTAGCACCAATCGAACCATTTTGATAATGCTCACCTAAGCCATAGTTTGCCGTTAAGTTGGTATAGTTAGTTTTTGCACTACCGTTTAAGGTCATACTAGAGCCAATTCCATGGTTAGTATTCATTGCAGTTATGCCATAGTTATAACGGTTATTTTCACCCGCAGATCCTGAGATCCCGATACGCTCACCTATGTCACCTCGGCCATTACGAGTTAGAGCTGCGGTTAAGGTTGGCATATGATCAACACTTAAATCGTAGAGTGGTAAAATAAAGTTCAATTCAAAAGATGTCTCTTTTTTACCATCCGAATTACGTGCTTGACCGACGTTTAAGCCATAGGAGAGGCGCTTCCAGCGATTGTTATAACCCATTTGATATTGCAAGTCAGTGGTATCGTTATTCCAGTAGTTTTGTGTAAATCCACTAACATAGAATGTTCCCCAACCTTCAGGTAAACCTTGATCAATCGTGACGTTAAAGCGACTTTTAGGACGCCAAATATTGTTGATACTTCGACCGTGTCGTTCTTCATTTATTGCTTGAACGGCAGAGCTATAGTCATAGAATTTTTCGGTATTAAATTTATAAGCGGCAATTGTCAGGTTACTATTAGTATCTTGAATGAATTTACTGTAACTGATTTGATAACTTTGCCCGCTATTCACTTTTGATGACGTTGTATTTAAGTGTAAGCGTGCTTGGGTGATGTCAGCAGAAAATGCCCCTAATGGCGTACTTAATGCTAAACCCGCTTGAAGTGCATAATAATCTGCACCAGTACTCTGTATACCAGCGTAACCCGTTATCAAGTTAGTTAATCCACGACGATAGGTAGCTTGATATAAGGTTGGATCATAATCCACTGCTGATGAATTTAAATGACCAGCTGCCACGGTATAGTTATGTTGCCCAGGGCGCAGTAACTGTACAACAGAAGCATAATAGACTCTAAAATTCTGCTGTGAACCGTCAGATTCTTGGATGGTGACATCCAAGTTACCACCATATCCTGATGGGTAAAGGTCATCAATTTCAAATGGGCCTGGTGGAACGGCAATCTCATGGATCACTTGCCCATCTTGGCGAATAATAACTCGCGCATTGGATTTTGCGACCCCACGGATCGTCGGCGCAAAGCCACGTTGAGAGTCAGGTAACATTTTCTCATCACTAAAGAGCTGGATCCCTCTTAATGGTTGAGAATCAAAAAGTTGCCCTGTCGTAAGGACATCACCAACTTGAACCACACCTTTTATTGTCGTGATAATGCGTTGTAGATAATTATAAGTTGATGTGTAGTCATGGCCGTTCTGTTCATTCCATGAATAGTTGCCAGTATGATGGAAACTCCATGTACCTAAATTAAGATTGCCATTAACACCAACGAAAGCAGATTTGTAATTCGTTCCATTGCTACGAGACATAAAATAGTTTGCGTTATAGCTCACTAATAATGCATTTATGCCTCGATCCCAGAGTGAAGGATTTACATAACCACGAGGTTTATAACCAACAAGAGCCTGTGGTGTATTAATCGTTAAACGTTGAACTGAATGGTCATAGTTTACTTCCGTCGAGGGGACAAAATCGGTTAGTGCAATACACTCATGTAATTCTAGTGCGCTTTTTAATAAGGGGGGGATTTTGTCACTTTTAAAGCCAATTAAGTCGATAATATCTTTAGTTAAACAAGGTGATACTTGACCATTTTTCATATCTTTAAAAGTGACTGGCGTTCTTGCCATAAATTGGCTATTGACATAGATCTCAACATTCCATGTACCAGGCAAGAAGGTATTTTCTTTATCAAAGCGACTGATATCAATATCACCTTGAGAAGTATTCATAAAAATAGGGTTAAATGAGAGTGAGCCATTTGTATGAGAAGAGTTATTATTCTCTGTTGATGAGTCAGTACTATTTTGTAATAAAGGCGACGTATTGGGCGATAATGAAGGAGTACCGTTAGGTAGCCATTTATTATTTTCGAACCCTGTTATATTTTCTGCATAAGTATAAGGTGTTACTAAAAATAAAGTAGCACTAGCAGATATTATAATAGTTTTTAAAATATAACTGCTCATTTGAATATTCCCATATATTTTATGAAGTATTGAGAGTGCTAGAGTTTCGTTTCAACTATTTTCATTGCACCCCAGTCATTCACATAACGATAAACAACCTTGCTTCCTAAATTTGCCAATACACCATTGGGGAGCGTAAATTCGTGTTGGCCTAATGGTGGAACAACTTCACCATCAATTGGATTTTTCTCATTATTTGCAATCGTGATAGAAACGAGTGAAACAAAATAAGGTGAATTATTAATTGCTTTTAACTTGTTACCAGCAATTGAAAATTGAAGACCTTCAGCTGCATTTATTGCACCTATTTTATCTTTTAGTACGTCTGGACGATAAAATAGTTTTATTCTAGAGCGATAAGCAATTTGTAATTTATTATCTATTTCTGTATTTGTATTTGGTGGTATTTCTAATACATTTAACCAATAAATAGATTCTTTATCTTTAGGTAATGTTGCTGCACCAGTAAAACTAATTCTTAATGATTGCGATTTTTCTGGCTCAATACGGAATACCGGTGGTGTTAATACAAAGGGAACCTGAATATTTTCTGGTTTTGCATCAACATTACCTGTGTCAATCCAGTTTTGAATTAATACGGGCACTTTCCCTTCATTACTAATTTTTACTGTGACTTCTTTTTCATTTTCATTATAAATAACACGAGTACCACTAATAATAACGCCAGCGTTTATCCCTGTCGGAATAATTAATAATAAACTTAAGAAAAAGCTTTTAATTAATCTAGGGGTTTTCATATTTATCTTTATTCCATTAATAAAAAGCAAACAGGAAGGAGGAGTCCCCTCCCTGTTTATTTCGATTATTTATACTGCAGAGTATAAACAACGCTACTTGTTACTTTACCCGCTTCAGTTTTACCGATAGCGTAGTATTCAACAGCGTATGGCAGAGTGGCTTTATCATTAGTAATTGTATAATAAGTAGTATCATTTACTTGAGATGTGTTACCTACTTTAATTGCGTTGAAGTTAGCTCCATCTAACAGTTGTAATTGAACCTCTTTTGCTCCCGTTGCAGCAACATCCATATTTTTCAGACGACCACTCGCTTGGTCTACTGTTGCACCTGTTTCAAAGAATGCAGAAACAGTGCTATGACCTGCTGTGCCAACTTTACAATCAGACAGATTCATATTGAACGAAGTACGTCCAGTTACTTCACCTGCATTTTGTAAAACATTAGTACTTACTGTTGGCAGAGTAATAGTTGCATCTGGGCCTTGACCTTCGATATCAACTTTACAAGTTGTATCTGTTAATTCACCATTAAAAGTAATTGTACCCGTATTATCAGCAGCGATTGCATTACCAGCCATCAGACCAAATGCCATTGCTAATGATGCACCAATGATAGATTTTTTCATTCTAAGTTCCTTCGTTTTATATTAGATAACTACGTTTTAATAAATCGATAAATATTAAAATTAATATTTATAAATTTATTTATTGACTCTCTATTAGTGTAAAAATAAATAAAGCAATCCCTGGCAAATAAAAATGCTTAATAAGCATTTTTTATTTTCCTAATAATTATTATTTATTAATGCAGAATAATAGTTTGTCTGTTGTTAACACTCCCGGTTTCATAAAGCTAATAGCTCATGAAAATAAAACATAATTAAATATTTTATTTTCATGGTTAATTCTTTATACTGATATTTACATAATCGTGTTAAATGTTTGTTTTTTAATTTAGCTGACTAATAACATTAGCACTCAATTCATAATCCTTTTTTTTAGGTTGTGAGATTGGTCCTTTTTCGTTGTAGGTGCTTATTACTTCACGATTCAAATCATCCCATGATTTATCAAAAATAATAAGTAACTTATTTATTAAGCTAAGTGACATACTATTTTTACCGTTTTCATAACGTGATATTTGTTGCTGGCTGACAGAGATTATTTTTGCCAGTTCACGACCTGATAATTTCTTCTCTTTTCTAGCCTTCTTAAAAAAAAGGCCTACTTTAGTGTCTAGATCGTTCATAAATTAATTCCAATAACATGAGGTCTAATATATAGAAGTTATCACATATTAAAATTAGTCATTTAAGTTTGAATAACTATATTACACATAAATTATTGCG
>JAEYFY010000444.1 GCA_023454395.1 Pseudomonadota bacterium | reverse complement strand
ATTCCAGATGAAAAAATGAACAAATTTCCTCTTCCCATTCAGCCCTAATTTTGTGTTAGGGCAACTTTTCATAGATTTTGCGTTATGTCAGTTGGCATAACGCTTCTCTCCTGATAAAACTGTGTATCATCTTTTTAAATAATCAACAAGAATGGTAAATGTTATGAGTAGCAGCCAAACGCTGGTTGTTAAATTAGGGACAAGTGTACTTACTGGTGGTTCACGACGTCTGGATCAGTCTCATATTGTGGAGCTGGTTCGCCAATGTGCCAAACAACACGAAAAAGGGCATCGGATTATCATTGTTACTTCAGGTGCAATTGCCGCAGGGCGTGAGTATTTGAATTATCCTGATTTGCCCGCAACTATTGCTTCTAAACAGTTGCTTGCTGCTGTGGGGCAAAGCGCTTTAATTCAAGTATGGAAACAGTTATTTGCCATTTATGGTATTCATATTGGTCAAATGCTATTAACGCGTGCCGATATTGAAGATAGAGAACGTTTCCTAAATGCGCGTGATACATTACATGCACTGTTAGATAACCATATTATCCCCGTTATCAATGAAAATGATGCTGTTGCTACCGCGGAAATTAAAGTGGGTGATAATGATAATTTATCAGCATTAGCGGCTATTTTAGGCGGTGCAGATAAACTGTTATTACTGACGGATATTGAAGGGCTTTATACGGCTGATCCTCGCAGTAACCCAGATGCTAAATTGATCCCAGAAGTTTTTGATATCAATGATGAGTTACGCCAAATGGCAGGTGATAGCGTATCAGGTTTAGGTACGGGTGGTATGGCAACAAAACTGCAAGCAGCAACCGTTGCAGGTCGTGCGGGTATTGATGTTGTTATCGCCGCAGGCGTACAACCTGAAGTTATCGCAAAAGTTATCAATAATGAACCTGTTGGAACGTTATTCCATGGCTTACAAAGCCCATTAGAAGCGCGTAAGCGGTGGATCTTTGGTGCGCCAATTGCTGGTGTGATTGTGGTTGATGAAGGGGCTGAAAACGCAATTAAAGAAAAAGGTAGCTCCCTTTTACCAAAAGGTATCAAAGAAATTAAAGGCGATTTCTCGCGTGGATGTGTTATCCGCATTCAAAGTTTACAAGGTAAAGATCTTGCTCATGGTGTTGCACACTATAACAGTGATGCACTGCGTCTAATCGCAGGACACCATTCACAAGAAATTAGTCAAATTTTAGGTTACGAGTATGGCAGTGTTGCTGTGCATCGTGATGATATGATTGTTAGCTAAGGAGCCTTCTGATGTTAGAACAAATGGGTAAATCGGCAAGAGAGGCATCTTGGCATTTAGCTCAACTATCAACAGAGCAAAAAAATCAGGCATTATTAGTGATGGCTGATTTATTAGAACAACAAGAAGCTTCAATTCTTGCAGCAAATGAAAAAGATATGCAAGCCGCTCGCGAAGCTAACATCAATGCCGCTATGCTTGATCGTTTATTACTTAATTCTGCACGTTTAAAAGCAATTGCAGATGATGTACGACAAGTGTGCCGTTTAGAAGATCCCGTGGGTCAAGTTATTGATGGGCGTATGCTAGATAGTGGTTTACGTTTAGAGCGTCGTCGTGTGCCGTTGGGTGTTGTGGGTGTTATTTATGAAGCTCGTCCTAATGTCACAATTGATGTCGCTTCTTTATGTTTGAAAACGGGTAATGCTGCTATTCTTCGTGGTGGAAAAGAGACCCATCATACTAACCAAGCGGTTGTTGCGGTTATTCAACAAGCATTAGAAAAATGTGGTATTCCTGCTGGTGCTATTCAGGCGATTGATAAGTCTGATCGCGAATTAGTCACTAAAATGCTAAAAATGGATGAGTATATTGATATGCTTATTCCACGAGGTGGCGCAGGATTACATAAACTTTGCCGTGAACAATCAACTATTCCCGTTATTACTGGTGGCATCGGTGTTTGTCATACTTTTGTGGATGAAAGTGCGGATTTAGAAAAAGCATTAACGGTTATCGTAAATGCGAAAGTACAACGTCCAAGCGCGTGTAACTCTTTAGAAACGCTCTTAGTACACGAAAATATTGCAGATCTATTTTTACCACAGCTAAGTGATGCTATGGCGGCTCAAAAGGTGACTTTGCATGCAAGTGAGAAGGCATCGGCAGGGCTGAAAAAAGGCGGAGCGATTGTTGTTGATGTGAAAGATGCAGATTATTGCGATGAATGGTTATCACTTGATTTAAACGTAGAAGTAGTGAGTGGGTTAACTGAGGCTATTAGCCATATTCGCCGTTATGGTACTGCGCACTCTGATGCTATTTTAACGCAATCTATCGCTAATGCTGATCGCTTTGTTCGCCAAGTTGATTCTGCTGCTGTGTATGTTAATGCAAGTACACGTTTTACTGATGGTGGACAATTCGGTTTAGGTGCCGAGGTTGCTGTTAGTACACAGAAATTACATGCCAGAGGGCCAATGGGATTAGATGCCCTAACGACCTATAAATGGATTGGTTACGGTGATAATACAATTCGTAGCTAAGTGTTAAGATGATTAAATAAGCCATACTTTTCTAAAGTGTGGCTTTATTTTTTTGTTACATCAGGTATGATATTTCATACTTTACAGTATGTAAATTTTTAATTACACCCCTAAAAGGGAACACACTATGGAGATAGTGCATTTTATGGATAGTACAATTTACCTTATCGGACCTAGAGGTGCAGGAAAAACAACAGTAGGTAAAGCACTTTCCCTCACTTTAGATTATAGATTTATTGATACGGATGATTGGATAACCCAAAAATATCAACAAACTATATCTTCGATGGTTCAAGAGAAAGGTTGGGATTTTTTTCGTCAAACTGAATCAGATGCATTAGTCCAAGTTAGCCAGCCTAACCAAGTTATCTCAACAGGTGGTGGGATGATTTTAGCAGATCAAAATCGTGCTTATATGAAATCTTCAGGTGTTATTATTTATTTACAGGCATCTCTTGAAACTTTAGTTGAGCGTTTATCCCAAGATCCAAATGACGCACAAAGACCGAGTTTGACAGGTAAAACGTTAGTTTCAGAAATGAATGACGTTTTGACTAAACGTGAACCTTTATATTTGCAATGTGCTGATATCATTGTTGATGCGGGATTACCGATAAATGAAATTATTGAGGCAATCCTCGCAAAACTCACGAAATAATTAAGCAATCGTCTGATATAAAGGATAAAACAGGGAACATCTATTTTATTTTCGTCACATCCTATTTATAGTAAGGCTAATTATAGCAAAATGAGATATGGATATGATGTTGATAGCGTTTTTTAAAACACTATTTAAATTCTTATTTAGAATAAGAATTGAAGGACTTGTTAACCAGTTTTCACAATATGAAAAATGTATAATTACGCCAAATCACACTTCTTTTATTGACGGTATATTATTACGTTTATTCCTACCTATTAATCCTGTATTTGCTGTTTATACCTCTGTTGCTTCTGCAAAAACGACAAAATGGTTAGGTCGTTATGCCGATATCGTACCTTTAGATCCCGCTAACCCAATGGCAGTGCGCCAGTTAGTTAAAGAAGTGGATAAGGGGCGTCCGGTTGTGATTTTCCCAGAAGGAAGGATCACAGTAACAAATGGTTTGATGAAAATTTATGAGGGTGCTGCTTTTATTGCCGCAAAATCAGGTGCTAAAGTTGTTCCTGTTAGAATTGAAGGGGCTGAATTTAGCTATTTTTCACGAATACGTAAAAGCTTACGCGTAAAGTCTCAATTCTTTCCTAAAATCACTATCAAGGTGCTTCCTGCTGTTGATTTGCCGATGCCAAAAGCTGAAAAATCTTCTGAGCGTCGCCGATTAGCAGGTGAAGCCATGCGTGACATCATGATGGAAGCCATCATGCAAACACGTCTTAATATCACGCTGTATGAAGCATTTTTACAGGCAATGTCTCAATATGGTCGATTTAGTCCGCTAATTTCTGATATCAACCTAAAAGAAGATTCCTATCAAGGTTTACTGAAAAAAACGTTAGGGATCAGTCGATTGATTGAGCGCTACACTGAGCCGAAAGAGCGTATAGGTTTACTGCTTCCAAATACAACAGTAACTGCGGCTGCACTATTAGGTGCAACAATGCGTCAACGTGTTGTGGCAATGCTTAACTACACGGCAGGGAGTTTAGGTGTACAAAATGCGATGAAAGCCGCATCAATCAAAACTATCTTTACATCACGCCAGTTTTTAGAAAAAGGGAATTTATTACATATTCCTGAGCAAACCCCAGAAGCTAATTGGATTTATCTTGAGGATCTAAAAGATACTGTCACCAGTGAAGATAAACGCTGGATCTTCAAACATCTCATTACGCCTAAAAAAGCGATGTTACCGCAAGATGCTCATGATGCAGCCGTTATTCTATTTACATCAGGCTCTGAAGGAACGCCTAAAGGTGTTGTTCACAGCCATTCAAGTTTATTGGCTAACGTTGAGCAAATTCGCGCTATTGCTGATTTTTCACCGAAAGACAAATTTATGTCAGCATTGCCGTTATTTCATGCCTTTGGTTTAACAGCTTGCTTGCTAACGCCAATTTGTCTGGGAGCGCGCGTTTTTCTTTATCCAAGCCCATTACACTATCGAGTCGTACCTGAATTAGTCTATGACCAAAACTGTACGGTGTTATTTGGTACATCAACCTTTTTAGGAAACTACGGAAAATTTGCCCATCCTTATGATTTTGCCAGAGTGAGATATGTAGTTGCTGGGGCTGAAAAGCTCTCTGAATCAACTCGTGTTTTATGGCAAGAGAAATTCGGTATTCGTATTTTAGAAGGTTATGGCGTAACAGAATGCGCACCCGTTGTGTCAATCAACGTGCCTATGAGTGCCAAAGCTCATACAGTAGGGCGTTTATTACCAGGTATGGAAGGGCGTTTAATTCCAATGAAGGGTATTACCGAAGGCGGTAGGCTACAACTTCGTGGCCCTAACGTAATGATGGGATACTTACGAGTAGAATCACCTGAAAAACTGGAAATCCCTGTTGCAACCAATGCTGAAGGTATTGACGAAGAAGGTTGGTACGACACTGGTGATATTGTTGCTATTGATAGCGAAGGTTTTTGTACTATTAAAGGGCGCGTAAAACGCTTTGCAAAAATTGCGGGTGAAATGGTTTCTCTTGAAGGTGTTGAGCAACTTGCACGTAAAGCATCTAAAGGTGATCACGCTGTTGTGACAATAAGTGATAAACGTCGAGGCGAATCATTAGTTCTGTTCACAACCGATAAGCAATTAGATCGTAGTACGCTGTCAGCATTAGCAAAATCGGAAGGTGTTGCTGAAATTGCTGTACCAAAGGATATTCGTTTTATCAAAGAAATTCCTGTTTTAGGAAGTGGGAAAACGGATTTTGTCTCATTAAAAAAACTTGCTGAACAGGAAAATAACTAATGTCAGAGAATATTAGCCAGCCTCCTTTAATGAGTAGAGGAATGAAAGCGGTATTGATATCGCAATTTCTTTCTGCTTTTGCTGACAATGCATTATTGTTTGCGATCCTCGCTCAGTTTAAATCGGCACTTTATCCAGAGTGGAGCCAACCTGTTTTACAAATGGTCTTTGTGCTGGCTTTTATTCTTTTAGCGCCTTTTGTCGGGCAGTTTGCTGATCGTAACCCTAAGGGTAGGGTTATGCTCAGTGGTAACCTTTTAAAATTTGTAGGCGCATTTCTTATCTGTGTCGGCTCTGATCCTTTCCTTGGTTATGCCTTAGTGGGAATTGGTGCTGCTGTTTATTCTCCTGCTAAATATGGCATTTTAGGCGAACTTACTGATGGCGAACGCTTAGTAAAAGCTAATGGTTTAATGGAAGCATCAACGATTGCTGCTATTTTATTAGGTTCAGTGATTGGTGGTTTGCTCTCAGATTGGAGCATTGTGCTTGCATTAGGTGTTTGCGCTGCAATGTATGCTTTAGCGGTATTTGTTAACTTTAGTATACCCAAATTATCAGCGGCTCAAATCGGGCGAGGTTGGAACATTAAAAAAATGTTCACACAGTTTCTTGAGGCAACGCGTACCTTATGGGCTGATAAAGAAAGCCGCTTTTCTTTAGTGGGAACCAGCATGTTTTGGGGCGCTGGGGTTACATTGCGTTTTTTACTTGTTCAGTGGGTGCCTATTGCTTTAGGTATGACTGATAATACGACACCGACTATATTAAATGCGATGGTTGCCATTGGTATTGTGGTCGGTGCGGGGCTTGCCGCTAAATTTGTAACACTGAAAACAGTGCGTCGCTGTATGCCTGCCGGTATTTTAATTGGTCTTGGTGTTGTTTACTTCTCATTGCAAACCTCAATTATTCCATCTTACCTAATTCTTATCATTATCGGTATTTTTGGTGGTTTCTTTGTCGTGCCATTGAATGCGCTATTACAAGACAAAGGAAAGCACAGTGTTGGTGCTGGTAATGCTATTGCTGTACAAAACTTAGGTGAAAATACGGCAATGCTATTAATGCTTGGATTGTTCTCACTGGTGACAAGCATTGGTGTCTCTGTTGTTGCTATCGGAATTGGGTTTGGTGCTATTTTTGCCCTAGCAATTGGTGGTCTATGGTTATGGGATTGCACCAGAAAGAAATCTTAAACAGTGAGATTTAGAATAGAGGTTAGATGAACCTTAATGATAAATTACGATGAAATGACCCACCTAAGTATTGAGATGGGTAAAGCGTTACTTGAAAAGAAGAGCACGATAACAACCGCTGAATCTTGCACTGGTGGATGGATTGCGAAAGTTATTACTGATATTGCCGGAAGTTCTGAATATTATCACCGTGGCTTTGTAACATATAGCAATGAAGCAAAGCATGAAATGATAGGTGTTGATGAACAAACTTTGCTTAAATACGGCGCGGTGAGTGAGGAAGTTGTTCTTCAAATGGC
Source organism: Pseudomonadota bacterium (assembly GCA_023454395.1). Classification (GTDB taxonomy): domain Bacteria; phylum Pseudomonadota; class Gammaproteobacteria; order Enterobacterales; family Enterobacteriaceae; genus Proteus; species Proteus appendicitidis. Next base: position 448 of record JAEYFY010000444.1, on the reverse strand, counting down.
TAAAGGCGCACTGATAGCCGCCAATGCAGATTTTGCAGTGTCTGTTAGCGGTATTGCTGGTCCTGGTGGTGGTAGCGAAGAAAAACCTGTTGGTTTAGTTTGGTTTGGCTTTGCAATGAGAAAACCCACAGGTATTCAAACGACGGCAAAACACTGTATATTCAGTGGTTCACGAGAGCAAGTAAGAGCTGAATCTGTTATTTTTTCTTTAAAATCAATCCTTAAAGAAATTATTAATAATTAACTTGATACTGTATGATTATACAGTATAATGAGTTTCAACAAGCAAAATCATATACGTTTTAATGGTAGTGACCCATCTTTATGCTTCACTGCCCAGAGGGAGATAACATGGCTATTGATGAAAACAAACAAAAAGCATTGGCCGCAGCACTTGGTCAAATTGAAAAGCAATTTGGTAAAGGGTCTATCATGCGTCTGGGCGAAG
>JAEYFY010000371.1 GCA_023454395.1 Pseudomonadota bacterium | reverse complement strand
CTTCATGGCGAACCAACGGGACATATCGCTCCCAGAGGCTATTTTTGTCCATCACGCCTTCGGCGGTATACAAATCACTCACAACAAAAGACACCTTTGGATAAAAGACCGGAAACCATTATCTGGCTAAATAAATTTAGCAATCGACTGAACAGTGAAGCAAAAGCGCCTCTTTTTCACCTATGCCAAATTTTCAGTAAAAATTGGGTTTTCATTGATAATAATTTGTCATTGCATTACGAGAACTACTTTACCTTAAATGATCACCGACTAATCCTTAGAAAAACCGTTAATTAAATTGATAATTTAGCTCATTAAAAGAAATCGACGTATTGAATATGCATTCTGTTCATAAAAAAATAACATATAAATCATAGTATTTTATTTTGTGAGATTTTAGCTTCTTGGGCGTAAGTTAAAATACTCATAAATGATTAATTAAAAAAACGATTGTTTTGATGATAAAACACCCACTGCAAAAATTGCAGTGGGTGTGATTTGAGGATTATTTAAGATTGAAATTAACGAAGTAGTGATAATACGTTTTGAGGAATTTGATTTGCTTGAGCAAGGACAGAAGTACCCGCTTGTTGCAGGATTTGACCTTTACTCATATTAGAGACTTCTGTTGCATAATCAGCGTCTTCAATACGGCTACGTGATGCAGTTAGATTGTTCACTGTATTACCTAAATTAGTAATAGTTGAATCTAAACGATTTTGTACTGCACCCATTGCACTGCGTAAGCTATCGACTTGAGATAACGCTTTATCTAATGTTTCTAATGGTTTTTCCGCAACTGGATCGACGGTCATCGCTGTACCTGTTGCGGCCACTTTGACTGTTGCACCTGCTGTAGCACCGGTTTTTGCAGGGAGACTAAAATAGTCATCCTTACCATTTTTATCAACGGAGTGAACAACCAATATGGATTTATCGTCTTTACCATTAGCATCTACACCATAAGAAATATCGTAGCTTTTCCAATCTTTACTGGTAATTTTTGCATCCAAATCCGTTGTATCTAGTTTTTGCATCTCTTTTGTTGCAGGAGTACCCGTTAAAGTGACTTCAACTTCAGTAGCTTTAGAACCGAGTTTGCTTTTTGCTGATAAATCCAATTTATCAATACCTAATGTAGTCGCATCGGTTTTTTTCAGGTCAACACTGATTTGTTCTTTATCATGCGCACCGACTTGTAAATTTAATGTGCTGTCTTCGCTTAATACTTTTACGCCATTAAATTGAGTCTGTTCTGAAATACGGTTAATTTCCGCAGTACGTTGATTCACTTCTTCCTGAATAGATTTAATATCGGATGATGTGAAAGTATTGATTAACGCTATTTAGCCTACAAAGCCACTATCCATGCCAGCCAGCAAATTTTGGCTTTGCAGAATTTAATCATTTTTACCATCATTTCACATATATTGTGTCACAATCTCGACACAGTATGTCACACCTCCTCATTTTTAATTCCATTCCCTGCTATACTCTCCAAAAACTAACCGGATCCACTATGAACCTCGCAAACCTAACTCAAGAAGAAAAAGACAAAGTTAATGTCGATTTAGCTGCCTCAGGTGTCGCATATAAAGAACGCCTCAATATGCCAGTTGTTGTGTCCGAAGTTGAACGACAACAGCCAGCACATTTGCGCAAGCACTTTAATGAACGATTAGCGTTTTATCGCGAGAGAAGTAAGAAATTGCCGGATGGAAATTCAGTGCAGTATTTGAAAGCAGAGTGATCACTCAGGTTTTTGTGGCCATTCAATGTTTGGTGCTAACTCTGGATTTACATCATCAAGTTTGACGGTGTAAATTTCCCATGACTTCAGCAACTCAACCTCTACTTCATTTGCCATTTCTAATTTAATTTTTCGCTCTAATTGCACAATGCGATTTTCAGCTTCTTGTGATAACTCTGTTTTTTGTTTATTAGCTGAGTTAATTTGAGCTTCTTTAATAGCTCGCTCATCAGCAACCCAGCGTTCACCATTCCACTTATCGAACTCACTGTTCGGCTGTAATAGTGTTAATGTATCAGGTAATGATCCGATAAAATCAATGGTTGCTGATTGCTTTGTTTGTGTGTGATATGCAATAAGCCCGCGATAGTCATCGACAATTTCCCATGCGCTACCATCAACAGTACGCCTAACAGCCTGATTTTCTTTTTTCGGCAACTTAGGCTCATCTAGGTACGCCCCCGATTGAAGAGAAACATCAAACATAACGTTTTCCATTGTTGCGCCCATATATTCACGAGTCTGAGGGTGTGATAAATAACATTTCACCCAACCAGCAACTTCCGCTAAACCATTCTCACCAATTTTTCCGTCTTGAATGTCTAAATTATATTTTGTCATTATGCTGCTCTCACTATGTATAGAAATGCAATATTACGTGGACGAGTTTCGTTACCGTTAGCGCCTTCTATTTGCTGAAATATTCCATAACCACCTTGGTTATTGGTGCCAGAACTACCGATCCACTCAACCTTTTGCTGGTACTCCTTGGCAACTGGACTGTCGTTATTAAGCATATTTGTTGATAACAAGCTGTTACCCGACTGTGTGGACAATACGACTCGACCTGAATCGACACCTCTATCCGCATCTGATCCCCGGATAAACTCACCACGCAAGTCAGGTAATTTACCAGACGGATATGCGGTAGCTAGTTTTGGATATGTTGTCTTATTAAATGTCTGCCCTTGGCAAATTAGATAACCAGCAGGTGCTGTTGATAATGACCAGGGGATGGGGTGAGGAACTAGCTCAATATCATTAAGTTCTGATTTTAGCACATAATTACCCGTTGGTTGATATCGTCCGTCAGATTGCGATTTTGTGTAGCTCTCACCCGCAAGAGCCAATGTTCCTGAGTTGTTAGGTAAGGCTATCTCGTTATTAGCATCCCCAATTTTAGTTTTAAATAAAACAACAGTATTACTCACAATTAAATCGACAGAGTTTCCTCTGAATGTGACAGATGAACTCCCTGTTGCACTAGTTGCACCATTAAAAACCTGAGTTTGAGTAGATGATTTATCCGCGTAATTCCCTTTCGGTTGATATTTACTATCTGACTCATTTTTTGTATAGCTATCACCTATCAAAGAATAGTTACCCTTTAATTGGTATTTGGCGTCTGATTCTGTTTTTGTGTATGAAGTTCCAGCTAGCGCATAATTACCCGTTGGTTGATATCGTCCGTCAGATTGCGATTTTGTGTAGCTCTCACCCGCAAGAGCCAGTGTTCCTGAGTTGTTAGGTAAGGCTATCTCGTTATTAACATCCCCAATTTTAGTTTTAAATAAAACGACAGTATTACTCACAATTAAATCGACAGAGTTTCCTCTGAATGTGACAGATGAACTCCCCGTTGCACTAGTTGCACCATTAAAAACCTGAGTTTGAGTAGATGATTTATCCGCGTAATTCCCTTTCGGTTGGAACGTGTCCGTAGACGCCTTTTGGCTCATCACGCTTGTTGTTGATGATCCGGTGGATTGAACTACTGCTGTTTTGTCGAGTTTGTTATTTACACCTAAAAAATCAACTAGCGGCTTCCAAGCGCTTTGTGATGTATTTGGCTGCTCTCCCTTTGTTACTTTTAATGCAACGTAAAAAACAGATGAGTGCTGTACTAACGCATCTTTTGGGTAGTCAACAGAGCCATCCCACTCAGCTAATCCACGTTGTGTTAGATACATTAACCACTCGTCAACTCGCTTCCCTGCAGAGTTGAATAGTTCCATTGGTGGAAAGCCTTTGTATTGTTCTAGTGTTATTCCCCATCCACGAAGAATATTAGGAAATGTTACTAACTCACCTGATTTTGCATCTTGAGCAAAAACTTTATAATCTGGTTTATTCATTACTGACATTAAGTAGCCTCGCAAATTTACCTTTATTGAATCCATATGCACCCTCAATACCATGCCACCCAAATGTGCGGTCGCTTGTAATGATAAGGTATTTATAGTTAACGCCAATTGGACGCACAAGAATGTCTAATTTCTGTATTGCGTATATTCTGAATGGGGTTAACTGAGTATCTGGAACGATGACATTCATTGTCATATCGTAGTTGTCGATGATATAAGCCGTTTCACCCAATAGGTTTCTAACCGAATGGGTAATGCTAGCTAAGTCTGGAGATTGGTAGTTTTTTATTATTTTCGCTTTAATGAAAAACCTATAGTCATCATCATTAAGTTTAGAAGATTCAGTTAGTGAATCACCGTGCCTGTAAAATCTACCCAGCCCGAAACCTTTAGCGCCATCAACTCCAAACCAACCAAAGTATTCTTTTGGGATAAATGATTTCATTATTCTATTTATCCCCACATGTCTCCCAATCAAATCCAATGCATGGCCTGTTGCTTGGTCTATATTTAAGATCGTGGAAAGATCAATAATTGACTCAAACGTTTTCTTAGTTTCAGATACCAAAAGCCCGACTGTTTGTCGGGCCTTGGGTTTTCCTCTGTATTGCCAGATTAAAAAATCTTCTCTTTGTTTACTCAATTAGTACCTCCACATCTTCTGGCCTAATTTGAGCACACTGTCTAACTCCAACTTTCACCGAATCTGAACCATTAACGGTAATGGATTTGATATAGAAACCTTGTACTGAGTTAACTTGGCAGGTTAAGCGCATGGCATAGACTGATTCACCTATTTCAAATGATGTATCCGATAATGCTGACTTTATGCTTTCTGTATCTATATCGTGAAATCCACCAACCCTTTCCAATAAGAGCTTAATTTTAATATTGACACTGGATGCTCTATCAAATTTAACCGTCCTTTGTGCTCCTGCATATTCTTGAGTATTACTGATGCTCCCGAACACACCGCAGCCACCTATTTTCTTTTTAAGAATAGTCAGACCTATATCATCATCACTGCCACCGATCACAACCGCATTTAGTGAATGAGCAGGTACACCTTTATCATCTGTTTGGTTAGTGAAGTTTTCGTATACTCTGGCTTGTTTTACATCTGGCAAATCAAGCAATGCACCCTCAAGCCCTTGCCTGTCATCATGATTATTAATTGAGTGCGAACGCATGAACCGGGTTAATAAACTACCGTCCATCTCTTCGAACACACCTTCTTTAGCTGTTTTTGTTGTCGTGATTTTTTCAACACCAACAATCACCGTATCCATCGATAACTCTTTCCCGGCTTGAATTGAGAAAGCACCTAGTTCATGGCTTCTCATGTTTACCCTTGCTGATCCATTAATATCTAAAACAATATCAGCAAGCGTCACCCACTTTGATAAATTTCCATCTGAGAAAATAGAGCCTTTTGGTACCTTTACGCCTTGCTTTCCTGTTACGATCACGTCGTCTAAGTAACTATAATCTGCACCTCGACGAACAATGCCAGCATACATTGCTCGCTGTTCTAACCATGCGCCAGTTGCTTTGTAGGGATCTAACATCTGAGCAATCATTGATAATGCCTGATTGATGTTGTCTATTTCTTGAGAGAATAACCCTATCATCTGCCCGTCAGGGCTATCTGCATCAATACTAATATCATCGCCGTAAATCCGTTTAAAACCGTCAGTGAGTCGCTTATGCACATCTGACAGACTATCAATAACTATCCCTGTTTCAGTTATTTGGATCATCTGTGTTCACCTCACTTTCTTTTCCATAAATATCAATATACGTGACAGATATTGTGAATCGTCGCGTGTCGGGATTAAGCTGGATATCAAAATCAGTGATCTGCTCTACGCCATCTGTATTTAAAACAGTGCCTTTTATCTCTGTTTCCATTGCGATGAGATTTGGATTTTTTCGCAAGTAATCAAACCAGCGAACACCATGCTCTGTATTGAGAAACCAGTCATTACGCAGAGATAGAAGTCGCGTTAAAACAGATTGGCTAATCGCCTCAGATTTTGTTGCGTAGTCAGCTCGCCCGCTTCCGAAAGTCCAATCATGATTATTATCAAGTCGTCTTACTTTCATTAATTGGGCGCTCCTGTATTTCCATGACCGGTTTCAACACCACTATGAGTATGCGTATCACCAATATTTTTGCCGTTGTGTTTAATGGAGCCACCTGATGATTCGCTATTGCCTTTCACTGAGTGATTACCATTTATAAGCGTATTACCTTCTTGCGTATTATTTCCTGTGTGTTCGATATCGCCTTGAATAAGGATCTTCCCTTTTTTCATTCGAATGAATGTTGAACCATCATCGGTCTGCATTGATAGTGAATCACTGGAGTAATCAGGTATCTTGTTTGGCTGACTACTTCCCATCGGTAGGAAGAAAGCATCAGATAAATCATGAAATCGTGTATCTAATGGCACTGATTGTTTGCCTGAAGCATACCAGCCATCAATGCAACGCTCGGAAAATATAGCCAGCCCCTCATCACCCTCTTTCAATGGAACAGTAACGCAAAAGCCACCTCCACGATAAAATCCAACTGGCACATCGACTAGAGGAGGCAAGGTAATCGAACCACCATCTTTCATTAAGTGGGTTATCATTAATTCAACTGTTGCGCTATGTCCGTCACATGAAATAAGACGGGCGGGTAATGCTGTATGTATGTCTTGCCGTTGGTTTTCTGATTGTCTCGATAAAACATCCAGTAGAGATGGTTCCATTATTTTTCCACCTTCTTAAATCTGCCACCTATGCAAGTGATTTGTGAGTACCAATCATCACCAAGAAAATCACCCTCATGGCTCAATTCAGTTATTTTATAATCGCCGTTATATTCAGACATGATTGATTGAACCCTGACTAAGCCACCGATCCGTAATGACGGATTACACAAACAAGTTAAACTAAGACCATCATCCGTTTTCTCTGGTGAGCCGATCATTCCCGTTTCTTGTGAAAGCACGAACCCTTCGTTATCAGCAAGCACCTTATCTTTCGGTAAGACCGTCATTTGACCGTCTTGAATAGACCACTGAGCGTCGTTGTTCTTGGCTACCTTGTGAAGTAAATCACGCGGATCACCAAACATCACCTTGCCTCGAGGTAGTTGCCTGTCTTTTGGTAAATCAACAACACCGGTTTCTATTCCCATCGACTGCGTATTCTCTTTGAGAATTTCAGTGTCGCTCTTACCAGCTGACAGTGTTTTGTTTACCACTGATGATGTGTAGGCTTTGAATCCATCACCACATATCAACTCACTAATAAAATCTTCACCATCTCTCAGTGTATTGGCTTCAACAATATCGCCAGCATAAATTTGGCGCAGTTCTTCATAGCCCACTGATAGTGAGGCTCTATTGAATTCTTTGCTTGTTAATAAGTTACGGTGAGATGCGTTGAGGTTATAAATTCTGATAACTGCGGGGTTTGGCTCTGGTGTTAGTGTTTTCTTTACTTCAAATGTGACTCGTAGGTTTGTTATTTCAAGTGACTGTTTATCACTACCGATCACTAATTTAAGTTGTCGTCCGAATTGCCTCACGCCAAACCTCCTTATCTATAACATACAACCTAAGCCGATTGCCTAGCTCTTTTCGAGAGACAGAGTTGATACCGAACTGCGATTTATCAGATAGCATCAGAATGAAAGGTAAGTTCTTTTCTAACAGTGATGGCGCATTAACAGCCAGCCCCTGACGTTGAGTGATCACCTTATTTTTATCAGTATCGAATAAGTCAAACTGCCAGCCTTTTGATACGGAGTTAAAGTAAAGTGTTAGGCGAATATTCATATCGAACAGTGTAAATATCTGCTCCTGAATGGGATTGCTTGATACTGGTATTTCGTAAATCATGGCTTAATCCCCATCAGATCTTTTAGCGCACCTGCACCGTCTTTTATGAGAGATGAATTACCACTTTTAACCTTATCAGTAGGCTGAGTTCTCCCCATATTCTGCTTTTGAGGCTGACCTTTTAAATCAGGGTGAAGCCCTTTTGCGGTCTGGTTCTCGACAATGAATATCTCCTCAAGTGTTAAAGTAACCTCAGCAGAACCCGGCTTATCTTGAATAGTACCGACATTCGTTATCCTCATGTTTTTGTATAACTTAATGCCAGTTTGTACATCTATCGTTTCACCACGCTTTTGCAGTGATAACAAACTATCGTAAGACCGACCAACTCTATCTAGTGTTTGTGATGTGTCAGCACTGCCTATGCCAGAATCTGGGTACCACGGCGCTAATACTTTTCCTGCGGCATCAAGACCAACATTAGCAATGCCGATATATTGCTCAATCATTGCTTCTGCTTGCTTCATATTTGCTGATATTTCTAATGGCAATGGGTAATCATCAAGTACAGATGTATCAAACCCAGTCAGGCTCTTAAAGTTTTGAGGTGGCTCATAGCCAACAACTATACCTGTCACAGTTAATGTCTTAGGTTCTAGGATTGCGTGATCTGCAATGTCAGCGCCAGACTCAACAGGGTTCTTTGTTAATCGTAACGATGATGTGTGTTCTTCTCTTACCGTGCAGTCGAGAATAAAATCACCAATAGAGCGCGTGATCACTGACGCTCTACCTGTAAATAATCCGCTTGTTAAGTCCATATTGCCTCCAGCGTAAAAAACCTCAGTTAAGAGGCGTGGTGTAAAAGTTTTACGTGACATAAAGTTAACTACGAAAACTTCGTAATTACCTACAATTATTTTGTAGGTCGGTTATTCCAATTTAGAACAATCAAATAATATCAATAGGTTGATATATTCAGACAATAAAAAACCCGCCGAAGCGGGTCTTGTTTTAAGTTAATCAAAATACTCACCAAACAAAGTGCTATCTTTATTATCATCAAATAGCTCCAGTACTGTGCCATCCATTATTTGCTGACGCTCTTCATTCGTAAGAATATCGTCAACAAAAGGCACAACAAGGTCATCATAGATATTTTTATTTATGTTTACAAAGTACTGCAAACCAGAGTTATTACACTTATCCAATATTATTTTAAATATAGTTCTTGTTTGTCTTTGATCTATTCCACTAAATAAATAACTATCATGAGCCATAAACCCTAATAAATTAGGATTTAAAATAAAAAGCAACATATCATAGCAGAATATTTTCACTTCATTTATACCCTGTGAACCATCTTTAGGGATATGTACATTTATATCATACAGATACTTTGCTTTCCCTTTATTCTTTGTGATTTTAAGTGAACCACCTAAGTTCTTATATATTGTCTTAACTATCGTTCTGAATTTCTTTTCTATTTCATCTATGTGATCTTTTTCTTTTTCAATATACTCTATAGCTTTAAAATCAATATCAGCTTTTTTTCTTTCCAAACGCGCCTGGTCTTTAGTTAATTTAGTAAGAGCAGATTGATTGCTCGAAAGCTCAGCAATTTGCAACTCTAGTCCTCTGATATGCTCAATTATTGAATTGTATTCTTCAAGAGCACCTTTTGAGTCTAGCTCTTTAAGAAGCGAATCTCTATTCTCTTCTAATTTTTCAAGTCTTTCAGTTAATTCTATATTCTCTTTTTCCAAAGATCCTACATCAGTTTCTAATCTTTTTTTTCTAGCATCGAAAATTCGCAGGTGAAAATTTTCAGCCTCTTCTAATCGCTTCTGCACCATCTCAGAAAAATGAAACTTAGCTTCCTCAAAAATAATCTCAATTTTGTTAAGATCAATGTTAGATGGTTGAATTGAATCATCGAGTATTTTCTTTTTTCTCCTAACAGATCTGTTATTTGAAAAAATAGAATTCCTTAGTTTATTTATTTCATCTGTAAGAATATCTGCTTCATTTTTTAGTTCATCATAATTTTTTGCTATTATAAAATGCTCTTTATCAAATAATAAGTTACTCAGTTTATCTTTTAAATCTAACAAGTCAGACTCATCATTAGATTCATTCACATCTTGTAATGATTTTTTTGCCTTATCAATATTTTCAATTTTTATTAATGTTTCTTTATATGAGTTAGGCAGTGTTAAATCTAAACCAAGCAGTGATAAATTAACTATTCTTTGATAAAAGTTATCTATAGGTTGTGCCTGCTGAGTTAAAGCATCCACGTAATAACTTCTTCCAGTCAAGTGTCGCCGGGCAAAACAATTAAAAACCTGTCGGAATGAAATCCACTTATTGTCCTTTGGTAAAATAATTTTCGTTAGGTACTTGCAGAAAGTTTTATCCTTACCTATTTTTTCATCATTAACATAGTAATCACCATTGCTGAAATTTACTCTAATCGTGTACTTAGATAAACCACAAGAAAAATCCAAGAAAAAATCGCCATAACCAGATAGGAATGCCTTAAACTTTTTATCACTTTCTATTTTTGTGTTAAAACTACTACCGAGCATAAGGTGAACCAACTGCAAGCTACTACTCTTACCTATACCATTGTAAGTATGTTCATTTTCCTTGCTTTTTTGCAACCCAGCAACAATATTAAGACCATCATTAAATTCAATAGTCTTAAACTTTGGGTTGCTTGAGTATAATTTCAAAAGTTTCATTTTCAAAATCCAGTTTTCCGATAATAAATAAAAAGTCTAGACAAAGCTGTAATTTCTCAATACTTATCGGAACTGGATAAGCTAAATTTATACTATCGAGTAAATCGTCAAATGCTATATTTTTTTTATTTATTAAAATTTCAACCACATATGCAGATATACAATACAATGAATCTATTGGACTAATTATTTTTGTCGGTAGAATCATATTTTATACCCACATAACACTCTTCAAAAAAGTAAGCGATAATCCCCCAAGATACTGATGTTTCTTGAAAAGATGCGCTATAAGTTTCCTTCATTATTCTCTCGCTTAAATCACCTAAAACCTTAGAGAAGTTTACACTATAAGTAGATAACGCCATATCATGTAGTTCGGCAAGGCTTTTATTGTTAATTTTGCTTATTGCCACACCAGAATAGCGTAAATTTTCCACTAAAACTTCATAGTAAAACTCATTGACTATTAGCGCACTAAGTCGAGTAAGATCATCTGAATTAATAATATTGTATATCGGTAGGGAATATTCACTTCCTAGCATCAACAACGATGAAACCTTCCCATTCAACTTATTGATTTTTATCTTATCTGTTAACTCAATATTTCTAAAATCTTCACTGTAATTATGTGTTTTTGTCTCGTATCCTTTAATAAGCAAGTCAAAAACTGTCTGCAATGTAATCTCATCGGTATATCTCTCGTTTGTATCCCTAAAATAAGATTGATAAATTTTTAATAATTTCTCACCGCTAAGATTTTTTATATCGCTTAATAAGTCATCAAAATCCTTTAGTTGCTCAGTTATATCTTCTATACCATATAGTTTACTATATGAATTTAAAGTGTCCTTTTGAAGGTGTTTTGGCTTATTTAATATATAAAAAATCTCAATCCGATACCCTTTATATCTATCATCATTTAATATTTTAAGACTATTATCAATTTTTGATTTTAATTTTGTTGTTGTAACTTGAATAACTAACTTTGCATTATGATCGACTAAGTCAATGAATTTTTCATTAGATGATGCAGAGTTTGCGTTTCTTAAATTTAGATTGCCATTTAAAAAGTTAAATACATCACAAAAAAAATCTTCAGCATGTATATTAAGGCTATGAATATTAATTGATTGCATGCTGCTTATATCACACTTAATAAGTGAGAATGTGCGCACTATTTTTTTTATTATATCCTCTCTCTCATCAAGCCTCATGATTTACCCTCATACATCTTCTTGACAGTTTCCATGAATAGCTCTTTGAACTTTTCGGAATCAAGTTGTGACAACTCGTTTAAATTTTTAGGGGCATTGTCTTCATCTATCGCAGATTGAAGAATCATAACCATTTCAGCATTAAGAGATCGTCCATTCTTACTCGCCCTTTGCATTAACTTTTCTTTCAAAGTATCAGGCATTCTAAGGCTGTAAGGCGTTATATCTCTTATTCTCGTATTTTTTTGTGACATACAACCACCAGTAAAGTCATTGTGATATCACAATATAGTCAATTATTCGTTGACTATATAGATTCACATTGATATCTTTGTGATGTCACATAGACACATAAAAGGATGAAGATATGAATACCAATAAAAAAACAGGAAAATTTCAACTCAGATTAACAGAGGTGTTAAAAAGTAAAGTGGTAGAACTCTCAGCGAAAGATGGTATTTCGCAAAACTCAATAGTTAATCAAGCGATAGCTTGGTATGTGAAAGAAAGAGAAAAACGTGTCAACTAAAACAGCGAAGCCCCAACTATTTGCGGTAGCTAGGGCTTCTAATTTGTCAGAAACTACGGAGTAACCGACATGACTAGTGTATCAACAATTAACGTACCTTTCCACGGCAACAATTTATACATCGTAAATTATAACGGTCAGCCATATGTTCCTATGCGCCCTATTGTAGAGGGCATGGGAATGGATTGGACTGGGCAATTAAATAAGCTAAAACATAAGTTTAAATCAACCGTAGAGGAAATCTCTATGGTTGCCGCAGACGGCAAGGAGCGCAATATGATTTGCCTAGCTCTCCGTAAACTTGCTGGTTGGCTTCACACGATTAGCCCTAACAAAGTTAAACCAGAGATCCGCGATAAAGTAATCAAGTATCAAGAAGAATGTGATGATGTACTTTATGAATACTGGACTACTGGTGAAGTTAAGAAAAAACACAAATCAACAGTTCAGGAGCGCAACCCATTAAAGAACGCTGTTAATTTACTGGTCAGCAAGAAAGGCATTATGTACCCAGAAGCTTATTCTCTTGTTCATCAGAAATTCAATGTAAATAGCATTGAAGAGTTAACAGCAGATCAGATACCTGATGCGGTTGAGTATATTCATAAGTTTGTACTTGAAGGTGAATATATTCCTAAACAGGAAGAAATTTCAAATAAACTCACAACACTAACAGATGATGAGCTTGTTACCTTATGTTGGAGTTGGAGCTTTTTAGTTCTATGTTCCACAGCAATGAATGATATCTATCCATTGCTAAAAGTAGCAGAACACAGCCTCTCTGGTAAATTCTATGATGCACCAAGAGAGGCAATGAGAAACGCTAAAAAAATGCAAGAAATCTTATATAAAGTAACAACACATATTCAACCAAGCCAATTCGACAACTCTCGCGTGGTGAATAGAATCAGACAGGAGCAAATCGGCTTCTAAAAAATCAAGCCCACGGATGGGCTACTTAGATTTGCTTTCACCCATCTCAATGATCTCTTGAGCTGTCTTGCCGTCTAGTTTGGCTCTTAATGCCTTATCCTTTTCTTCCTCGGTAGTTTTAAAATCAAAGCCAACCTGAGCAATGATTCTCATAATGCTTTTGTTGAATTTAACTTTATCACTATCAGATAAGTCCTTTTGCACTGCGGCGATAGATTCCTTCATAGCAGCATCACTAGATGCATCTATTTTAGGCTCCCCACAACCAACTAAAAACAAAGATAATGCAGCAACAACTAATAGTTTTTTCACGTTATTCTCCTTATGTAATTCATTAAGGATAATAATGACTAACAGCAAAAGAAAGCAAAACTATTAATTAGGTGATATAGCACTCATTAAATTTTGGTAAGTTAATCTATTAGCTTTACTGTAAGCATCAGAAGAAAGTGAAGCAGCTTTTTGTGGATCACTCGATGCTATGCTCTGGTGAATTGTCGTATCTCCAATCTGAACAGAGATATTTCTATTCGCCTGAGCGTTAGCCATTACAGCATTAGCATTTTCAGGAAAGAAAGCTAAACTTTGAATAGTATCAATTAACTTCCCTGAGAATTTACTCATTTCATCATTAACACCAGAAGTAAGTGCGGACATCTTATCGTTAAGTGCCTGTTGTTCTTCGGGCGTCAACTCCGATGCTGTTGGGTTTTCATCTTCACCAGTAAGATTATCAATACCATTATTTATCAGGTTAAATACATACTCAAATTTTTTCTCTATCCAATCCAGTGCCGCTTTAAACGGCTTCTTAATCAGATCTGTCACACCTTTAAATACCTTACCAATATCATCAACAAACTTCTTAGCGTCAGCATCACTGATATTGAATAACCCTTTGACTAAATCCCATCCTGCTTGAAACGGTGCAAGCAGGAAGTCTTTAATCGCAGTGAAAGCAATATCGAGCTTTTCCGTCCATGAGGTAGAATCATCAGTAAAGGTGTCATAGAGCTTCTTAACTAAATCAAAGCCCGCTTTAAATGGTGAGAGAACAAAGTCGATGATGGGCTTGAATGCGTCCTTTATTTCACTAACAAAGGATTTACTCTTCGATTTAACCCACTGGAATGACTTGGAGAATGGCTTTTTAATCGCATCAATGACTGAGCTGAAGATATCGCCTATCCGCTTCAGGAGTGCCTTGGTGTTATCAACTAAGTTTGAGAATAACTCAGTGATGTTTTCCCAAGCCAAGATAAATGGATAGGTAATAAAATCAATAATGTCGTCAAATACTTCTGCGAGTGCAAAGACAAACAGTGATGCTTTATCTTTCATCCAATCAAATGCAGAACCGGCACCGGATTTAATTCCTTCCCAGATATTTGCAATCACCTTAAGCAGAACTTCAAACATGATAGCGAGTCCATCAAGTGCGCCAGAAAGCACATCCATCAAACCATCCCATATTTGCATCATGCTATCAGTTAAACCTTCCCACGCCTCTCCCATCATCTCAGTGTCGCCTGTAAATAAGCCGACTAGGAATTTAAGAGAGTTAAATATATAACCGAACACACCGCCAACAATGGTTGCCATTGCCGAGAATGTTTTCTTAAATGCTTCACCTATCGCATCAAAGATAACTTTGTTTTCAGCATAGAACTTATTCCACCATGCAATGACAGACTTCACCCACTCAATAGCTGGCCCCCAAAAGTCACCAAAGAGAGAGTCGCCACCTTCAAGGTAAACCATCAAATCATCAAGCAAGAGCATTAAGCCCACAATACCGGCAATCACCCATGTTATCGGGTTGGCAATAAACGCCATGATCATTGATTTTTTGAGCACCGCCAGAATGGTGATGATACCAAGAATGGCGCCTTTCCATCCTACTGTGCTTTCAACTAGTTTACTGACGGCTTTAATCGAATTAACAACCATCTGAATGATTTTGGCACCCCACTGAATGACCTGTGTAAGCCCCTCAGTGATTAATTCTTTATTAGCACCCAACCAATCATTAAATCCTTGCGTTGCTTTGGTGAGCTGAGGAACAAGGTTCAGTGCTATCTTTGTTTTGATGGACTCAATAGATAACCCTGTTTTCTTCATTGCCTCCTGATACTCATCGGCTTGAGCTAGTTCCTTCTTGGAGATATCGAACAGTAAGCCTTTTTCTTGTGCTAGCTCTTTAGCGCCGGCTAACGAGGCGTCAATAAACCCTAATACTTTTGCGGTCGCCATGCCCACCACTGCGCCAATCCCTAGCGCCAGTAGTTTGAGCCTTCCTAGGCTGCCGCCCACCTCGTCAGCCCTTCGAGATGCATCGTTTAAATCATCAGAAGCCTGATCCCCAATATCGCCAAGGTTGTCGTTAATCTTATTTGCTTCTGTGGCTATTTTAGTCGCTGCCGTTGCGAGAGCGACAATGACTTCATTAATCTTAGCCGCCTGTGACGTATCAACACCGATGGCGACCAGTAGTTCCTCTATTTCCATCGTCCGCCCTCTGCTGAGATAACAAACGCTCGACATATGCCTCATGGAAATCAAGCACATCTTCGAGCGTTGCAGTCGTTCTCAAATCGTGACCAGTGTATTTACCTTCCATGATTGGAAGCATCTTTAACCAGTCAACATCACTTACACCACCGTCAACTCCTCCAAGTTGAGAGTATTTACCTTGGACGCGAGGCCACCGGGCAAAAAATCCGTAAAGTGGAATTTCATCCCTTCGATAATAAGCGGGTAGTAGTGAGAACGGTGTTCGTTAAAGTGCTTGTTAAACACATCAACCTTATCCAGCTGAATAACATTACCGTCAGCATCTTTTGCAGTAACCCATTTTAAAATGAATTTCTCTGCACTTTGCATTTCAGGGGACCCAATGTTTGCCAGCACTCCACCAAGGTCGATATCAACCGTCTTACCTGATAGAGACATGCAACCCTTGAACATGGCGAGTAATTTCTTAGCGTGTGTCATTGCTTCCACAAAGTTACTGTGTCGGTGTTCGTAGGTGATATTGTCTTTTTCCATTAGTTATGTGCTCCCTTGGCTAATTTAGTGATAACTTTCTCAAATTGCAGTACCCATTGAGTTGGGTTATGTGACGTTCCTCGTGCAATCGTTGGTGGTGTAGTGAAGAAACCAACATGGCCCACAATCTCATCACCATTCCAAGTGTCTTTAAGGTAAAACTCGATAGGCGCTGGCGCAGACTGGCTGTTTAAAATCTGATTACGCAAATCAGATAAAAACTTATTATCTGCTGAATGTTGTAGTAGCTTGACTGTTAATGTTGCAGATTCATTGCCTGTAAAAACAAAGACACCGCTACCACTAGCTCCGATTGTGAATGCGCCATCATCACCGATTGGCGCGATTGAAATAGAGTCTGCTGACTCATCAAACGCAGTAATCTCATAACCGTTAATGGTTAGAATACTGCGATCATGTCTATATAAAGCCATTTCTTACCTCTTAACGGTTGAATTGGATAAGTAAATCAGCGGAGTGACCCGCACCAGCCAATTTGATTGCGCACATAATCGGCATCATCTTACGGGCTTCTCGATCAGCTTGTGATTGCGTGTCAAAGCTATCTGAATAGAAATAGAAACCTTCGTTTAGGCGATCACCATAAGTTAGCTCACCCACATCATTACCACGCCATAAACCGCCAGCAAGGAAACCGTTCCGCACAAACTCATTGCCAATAACGACTAATGAGCCGATTAGCATTGATTGGCCTTTGTCGGTTTGAGGTACTTTTGTTGGGTTGGCTTGTAGTGTGGTGAATGCTTCGCGCTGACATGCGTCAATGAAAGCATCCAAGCCCATGACTTCATCAATGAATATTCCGCCAAGCATGGTGCCTTCAGCCAACATATTGATACCGTCATAGTCGGTGTAGTAGTTGATACCGAGGCGACGACACTTTTGAGCGTCCGTTAGTGTCACTCGGTCATCAGAACGAACCGCAGATTGCTGTTTAAATTTAACTGTCTTAGCTGTGTTCTGTCCTTGCCACACGGTTGAGACTGCAATTGCCAGTAATTCAGCGGCGGCATGATCATCACCCGTTTTATTAAACTGAACCATTAAGCGACCAGAGGCTTTGTCGTACAGTTTTTTAAGGACGTTTTCATTATTCCATTCGATTTGTTCATCACGAATGGCGGTATATGCCAGCACTTTTAAATCAGCACTAACAACCCAATCGTGAGCATCTTCAAGCTGTTCGTCAGTTAATGTGTTAGCAAAATAAGCTCCATACCAGTTTTGATAAATGTTTTGCAGTTTACGCATTGCATCAGACGGCATTTCGGCGTCAACACTTTCCGATGATTTACCGACAATAATTGTCGCTTGCCCATCTTCAAGTTTAAGCATACTGCCGATGTAGGTCCCTTGAGTTGCTTCTGTAACATAACCCAGTCGCGTTGCAGGATAAGCACCCGTTGTTTTCGCTTGAATAATGAAGCGGTGACCAACTTCATCCCAGATTACTTGCAGGTTTTTATCTTCTGGCAACTTAGCTTCGATAGCCGATGCAACATCAGCAAATCCAATCACCTTGCCAAAATCTAACGCTGTTAACTCCACTTCTTCACCAGCGATATTTAGCGTCATAGCACCATCACTGATAGCTTTAAATGCATTAATACCCGCAGATACCGCTGAACCTTTCAGTGCATTAGCGATAGCTGGAATTTCTTGTTTCTGTTCTGCATAACGAGCAACCATTGCGCGCTTTAACTTTGGTCGCGCTGAGAATAACGCCTGCGCTGCTTTGTGTGCGTTAGACTGGCTACCGAATAGGTTTGCTACATCATCAGCATCAGACACAAACACATAACGTGTCGTAGCATCCTGAAAGGCTTCGCCAACCTCTGATGTAAAAATAGCGACCATGCTCAAATCTCGGCGCTGAGCCGCTGCCGCCTGTGGCAAGATTTGAGCGTTAATCACCTCTTTGATTGATAAACTCATTTATTAATCCTTTTGAGTAGTGATAACGACCGACTCACCACGATTGAGCGGTGCTTCGATACGATGAATATGTGAAAGAACTAAGTCGAACTGAGCGCGTCGCTCCTTACCTCCAGCGATTGCTGTTGGTAAGTTTCTAATTTGAGATGAGCGAACGACGCCGACACCTATTCGTTTAAATAGCTGTTGTGCATAGCTCGTTCTGATTGATGTTGATAGCTTCTCGATGATCAGATAGGCATTTCTGCCAAAGGCATTGATAGAGATTGAGGTTTCGTAGGTTGACGTGACGATTTCTTTTTCATTGGTAGCATCAAACTTAATCTCCGTACCAATAGGCTCTGATGGTAATCTGTTTACTGATATGAAATATTCCCAATCTGAAACATCTGTCTCATCATCGCCATCAATAACCAGCTCCTCACGTAATTGGGAAACCTCCGCTATCGTCCGTCTGACTTCCCTCATATCGAGTTGCGAGAGTGTCGTAATAGCCATAGTCATTCCATAATGATTTACTGATAATGCGCCAACGATGACCGTTCCAGTTAAACAACTCTTTGTTTTCGACTGGCTCTTGTGTCATGACTCTGACGGTTGGGTTGTAGCGATCACCTTCAGGTAGGATTTGTAGGTCGTCATTACTGGCTGGCTGAACAATACATGTTAGAGTTCGTTTTGCCCCGCCTTTAACCTCAAATTCTCGCTCCTGCGCAAAAAACGGATCAGAGAAGATATCTTCAGCAAAGTTATCCATCATTTGTCACGTACCTCGTAAGTGATTGACTGAAGTAGATTGCCAGTGTCGATAAGTGGTTTAGAAGACCCCTTTCGTTTTACCGTTTTTGGATCAAGAGCAGGGTTAATGCCAGATTGTATTTTCCGTTTAACTTCACCCACTAACTTTTCACCCAAAATAGCAAATGGGCGCTCTGAAAATTCACCTTGAGAAATGTCAGCTTTAATTTCTTTGATTAACAATTTTGTCGCATTGTCTTTATTTTCATTCAATGTTGAACGAAGAAAAGAGCGTTCAGGAATATGACCAGGAACGCCGAACTCATGCGCTGCTGCAATAGTTGCATTGCTTAACTCGTCATTGCGAAGATTATTGGTTGCAGCAGGAACACCAACTACAACCTTTTTCTTACCCATTGCACGTATGCGAGCCTCTAACGCTTTAAGCCCTGCTCCGTTGAACTTGCCAGAATTTTTAATCATGGGATCACCATTACATGCACGCCAACCAACTTGCGAAGTCGGATATATTCCTGACCGTAAGAGCTTGATGCGTATCCATCGTGATTAGAACCAAAACCAGCATCAGGCGCAGAGTAACCAATAGATAGCCCACCCGCGGCTTTACTTGTCGCGGATTGTGCTGGATTACCATTTGAATGACCTGATTTGGTTAATGCGCCAGAGACATAGAGAAGATGTGCTGTTAAAGCATCTCGCCCCTGCTCAAACTTCTTTCCCCATATTTTACGAGACATTTGGTTTTCAGCATCTTGTTGGGCGAGTTCAACTCTTGCTTTATCAACATTGGCAAATTCGGGGTAACGAACAAGAAAAGACATGCTACCCCCTTAGATTATTTGCTAGGCGATGTTTTGTAGTCCACATAGACTGCTGATGCAGGAACTTTCCACATTGCACCACCGAATGCCGCACGATAACCACACTCATAGGTCAGTAGGTCACGCTGGCGAACAGGTAAAAGTTCTGGCATATGAACTTTCATTTCCACATACTCTTCATCGTAGGTGTAGATAACTAGACGAGTTTTTCCTGTTGTGATTTCTCGCGCATATTCAGCAGGGATTTTTACAAAATTAATACTGAATGCGTTATCACCAGATGCTTTACGCAATGCGGCCATAACGCGATCCATTGCTGATACTGGTAGTAAGTCAACACCCACAATCACACTATTTGTATCAAACTTCTGCATAGCTAACATGAAGTCAGATGCATCCATTGCGATGTGAGTTGGTTGTACGCGATAACCTGATGCAGCCCATGCAACATTGTAGGCATCGAGGATCATTGAGATAAACTCTTCTGCTGTCATATCCGCGATAGACTTTTTAGACTTCTCAGTAATCACCTGCACCAATGGGCCATTAAGCAACCCTTCCTGACCTTTAACAGCATTGTGACCACGGTAGCCAGCATACTGAATTGTTGCCAATGCGTTAGCGTATAAATCATCTTGCTTTTTAGAAGGTAAGTTTTGACCGACTTTTGCAATCTTTTCGACTTGTTGCTTAGTCCATGACGCTGCCTTAGCCCATTGAGCTACTGGCGCTTTTTCCATCTCAATTTCACTGTCGATAGTGATTAATGAGTTGGTTTTGTTACCAATAATACCGTCCATCACAGAACCCATAACTTCTGTGCGTCCGTATTCAAAATACTCCATTGCAAAATCAAGACCTTCGCTAACAGGAATAGCTTCACCAATATTAATTTCTGGCAGCTCTTTCTCCTGTAACTCTTTGTCTCGCTCAGTCAGAGACTCTTGCAACACTTCTTCAAAATAAGCTTCTTCGATAGCCATTAATTACTCTCCTGAGCCTGTTGATTGTACGTTTTGCATGTAGCCCAGCGTGATGGCCACACAATTACTTCCCTTGCTGACTTTTTCAGCCCAATAACCAAGCTTAATATTCCCAGTGGCTTCTTTGGTTACTCGACCAGATGTAGCACCACCAACTTTGATATAAACCAAGTCACCACGAGTAAATTCCTCGCCTTCTACAGTTAAGGCACCCACACAGTCACCATGAGAGAAGTGACCGATGTTAGTTGTTTTGCTGTGTGGTGCTTTATCACCATAAATGTCACGAACAACGATGCCATGAACGACATCATTAGCCGTTTCAATATGCTTAACACCACCTTCAGGATTGACCGCTACAAAGATGCCGTAATCCATATCTTTTTCAGTGCGGTTTTCTTCACCCCACACCTTGTCGTTAGAGCTTGATGCGCGGTAAATCGTACCAGCGCGGAGTGTGCCAATAGGCGCATCCCATTTAGCAGGAAAGAAAGACATTATTTTTTACCCCCTAAGCGGTGAGAAACTGATTTTGTTGATTTAGACGCTGAGTCATTGAACAAATGCTTGCCAATGTCGCTCTTTGGTTTGGATGTCGCCTGTACTGCAACGTAAGCCGTTCTTAATGCTTCGTCTGACATCGCCTTAACCTGAGAGTCATTAAATGCACCAGTGCTTAATAGAACGATTGAATGCACATCACGAGATGACTTAGCATCAGTGAATTTCAATTTAGGGAAACGTGCTTTAGCGTCATTCAGTGTTGAGCTAGTATCTTTTTCAGATTTAATAGCTTCCAGCTCCTCTTTAAGTTGTTGGTTTTCTGTTTTCAGCTGAGCGTTTTCAGATTCCAACGCCGCAATACGAGCATCTTTATCATCAGCTGGCGGTGTTTCTGGATCTGCATCGGCTGGTGCTGCGCTCATGCCTTCAAGTTGCGCTTTCAGTTCAGCTAATTGCGTAGCCACTTCTTGCGCTTTGGCGATTGCTTCTTCTGATGCCTGACCATCAAGCTCCGTTAGTGTTTTTTCGAGCACAGCAATCATTCCTGCGATTTCTTCAGCAGTAAGGGTATTGCCTTCGCCGTCTTTTAATTTCTTACCCTGCATAAAACTAAGGGCGTCTTTCAATGTTTTTAGCATCGTTTTACCTTTCTTGTCGTTTAACCTAATGTCAGCGCCGTAGCGCCCTTCTGCTACCACGGCAACATGGTTGCCACGAATATTGATGTGATATAACTTTCCGTCACGCCTTTCGATTTCCGCCGGCTCATAGCCAACAGAAACCTCACGGACATCTGTTTTCTCCAGTGTTGCGATTGCTGCTGCGTCTGTGATGTAGACGTCGCAAACAATCTTGTCGACTTCAATCCTGACGTTCTGGATGTGACCTATCGCTTTCTCTTTGTGATCACCTGCTGTGACCTCACCGCTATCTGGATGAGTTAACGTCAGAGGCAAGCCTTCAAATGATTTAAGTGTTTCTGGTTTTGAGAGTTCTTCGAGTGTGCGGAGGATAGATATTTTTTTGTTGGCATCACTGCCAGTTAACCCAATTTCATGACCGTAATATTCAATAGGCCCTGCACGGGTTATCGTCGCAGTGGTAACAGCGTATCCCTGCGGTGTTTTTTTCCATGCCATTGATTAATCCCATGAGACGTAAGGGAGAGGTACGCATCGACAACCATAATCCTGACCAGGATTACCCTCGAATGCTCCAATTGATTTTCGCTTTTTCCAAGTCTTCCCCAAATCATCTGAGTAAACAGTGGGGTCAGAGTATTTACACAGCATGCCATTCAACACAAAATGACTATCACGCTCTCGCTCATCACCAGCACCGCCCCATTCGTATAAATCAAGACCAAGTGCACGACTACGTGATTCTGTTAATGCTGCGTTGAGTTTTGCTGTCTGATCACGAGCAATGAACTTAGCCCTACTTTTTGATACACCGCCACGTTCTTTGATGATTGAGATAAGGTTTTCGTGTCGCCCACCACTTGATAAGTTTGTGAAAACTTTCTCGCCAATATCGTTGATAAAGTCAGTCTGAATAGAAGTGATTAATTCAACATTCTCTTTGACCGCTTTATCCATATCTTCACGAATAGCACCATCACCTAACATGCCAGACAAGTCGATACCGAACGCATTTTTATACGTCCGTTGTGTCTGTTCTTTATTTTGTTGGTTTGCGCGATTAACTAGACCAAATGACAATCGGTTAGCAATGTCAGCGATAGACATATTGGCTACTTTTTGTATTGCTCTGGATAGTTTTGCAGTGATACTTAAAGGGGGAGTGCTTGGAGCATCGTTCAGTGTGGGGCTTTCTAACTCGGTGATAATGACATTAACCATTTCATCAATTACAGAGTTTAATCGCTCTCGGTACCAAACCTCGGTGCGTTTACTCTGCTTGATAGGCCTCATTCGCCTTCGTCGTGGTCTAAGTCGCCACTGCTTGTGTTCCAATATCTGTTGTAGTTCCATAGTCGCCATATCCTGATGATTCAACTATTCGTTTAATATCATTCTCAGTGACCGTAACTAATAACCCTCTCGCCACCATTTCACGCAATACGGTTTCCTCATCCATTACGCTATTTTGCAACATTGATGTGAAACCAGTTGAGTAGGCAGTGAACCGTGTTGCCAGTTCAGCTTCGTTAATGCTGTCAATTGATGGATAGTCATACTTAAGTTCGTCACTGATCGATAGCTTGTCGAGAATGAACTGATCTATAAAATCTTGCAGCGGACGCAAACGAGCTTCTTGCAACCCGTTTATCGTTTCGTAGTAAGATTTGTTATCTTCTTCGCCTGAATTAAAACCGCTTGCAGACTGACCAAATAGAACAGTAATAGGTCTATCCAGTGCACCGGCAAGCACGCTCATCATCTTGGTGATAACATCAGACAAGCCAGCAAATTGCGCCGTCTTTTGCTCATATCGCCCTTGAGCATTAGAGTCACCCGCATCGATAGCTAGGATGCCAGTTGATGATTTACCCTCTTTCATTACGGTGAGATATTTTCTTACTTTATCTTCTTCACCACCGGCAATCTGATTGTTCATTCCGGGTATAAATAAAACATCGACATTAGCTTCTTGGATTGTGTCGCCCGTACTAAGAACTGCCGTATCAAATATCTTGATATCTTTGTACGGTGTTTGTAGATCAGATGTACCGAACTTAGCTCTATCTTTCAAACTGTGCTTACCAAGCTTGATTCGGTGGCAGCGTGTGTGATGAAATTTTAACTGCTTATCGCCAATATCAATCTGATAGACAATTGGCTCGCCAAAATGCGGTGAAGTGATATCAGTAATGACATTGGAATCAGGCGTATATTCACCCTTCCTTAGCACTAGGAATTTAACAATATCTTCCTCAGCTAGATTAAGCCTTGATACTATTTTTTCATCATCGCAATCAGTAATCGCCACAATAAGAGCGTCACCTAGCAGCGAACTCCATGTCAACGCATCATTCAGAACCTGATAAACTTTCAATTCAGTCTCGGTATCTTTAATGCTCTGTATTAACGTGCTGTCAATATCACCAGAAAGCTCACGAGGGAGTTTAAGCATGTCCTCAGCCGTTTTGTTGACGTACTTCTTCGCCACCCATGAGCCATCGTACAGCGCCATTAATTCGCTATCCTGCACTGCTTTTTTCTTATTGCCGTATGTAATTGCGCCTATCTTTTCACCGAGAGACGTCATCATACTGCTCAAGCTATCATTAAGCCGAGTAATTAAGTTTTTCTTAGTCATTAGAGAATATCCAATACTGATGTACGCCCCTTGATATACCCATCAAGCCCATATCTAACCGCATCCCAACAGTGGTTATTCTTATCTTCGATAACAGGAAGAACCTCACCAGTGATCCGGTCTGTTTTGTATGAGTAAAGACGGGCTTCTTTTGCTGTTTCTTTACAGCGAGGATGGATGATTATTTGCTTGAATCCGCGCAGATGTGTAATGCCATCTTCTACGCTACCCTGCCATTTTTTGGCTGCGGATATATTGAAACCTTGTCTCTTCAGGTAACTGATTGTTTCTGGTCTTGCTGAGTCGGCTTTAATTGGCCACTTACGGGATTCAGGTGTCTTGTCGTAAAACGCCGGCATGTGGTCAAGCTCAACACCTATTCCGTATGCCTCGTACTCGATGTGCAAGCAATCATTCAGAATGAACTGTCGCAACAGCGTGTTCGGGTCTTTCGCAAAGCCGAAGTCAGCGCCGAACAGTAACCGGTCTGCTTTCTTCCACAGGTCATCAGGGAACGACTGAACAACGTATTTATTCGCCAATACCTGCTTATCGGAGTTTTCAAGATAAGCCCCTTCCCATATCCACGCATAGTCGGAATATTCAAGACTGTTAAGATCATCAAGCCTTTCTTCTTCCAGAACATCAGGGAACCACGGGTTATCGTTGTAGTTCATTTCAACGATGATTGAATTTTTTGGAGGTGTTTTTCTGAAACGTTTATCAGTGGCACTGCCGTCCTTCTCAGGGTTCCATGTCACCCATATTTCAGAACCAGACTCACGGACTGTTGGTCTTAGCTTTTTCCACGCCAAATCTGATACTGACTCTGCTTCATCCACCCAAGCTAGCAGTATTCTTGCTTTGGATTTAATGCTATCTAAGTTATGTCTTAGCCCGCAAAATACGTAATTAACCCTCTTGCATTTAGTGCGGATATATTTTTCACCAATATCAAAGTAATCATTCAACCAAGGAATAGACCGTATCGCCTGTTTTACCTCTTCCATTGATGATTCTTCGAGTGAGTTCATAAACTCACGCCCACAAAGAATGACTCCGCTAATGCCTTGCTCTGCTGCCTGATATGCTTTTACTGCACTCATCATTGCGAATGTGCGAGTCTTTGCGCTACCACGGCCACCAAAAGCACCGCGATATCGAACGCCTTCTTTTGCGAACACCGGAACTAACTTGGCAGGAATTGGTAAATCAACTGTCTGCTCCATCAGGTGATACTCCTACCAGCCTAATCACTGTTGGCTTCTGTGACATTGACCCATCAGATGACTGATGATCTACCTCTTGCTTTTCAGAGTATCCGTGATTAGCCAGCATTAGCTTTGTGATTGTTGCGTTAAAGTCACCAGTCAATCCGCTATTAATTAGCTTCATTTCCTGAAATGCCATAATCCCGTCTAACGTGTCCGAAAACTCACGACCTAGATCACTATCTTGCTTTCCGTACTCATAAACAGTTGAACGAGCTATTCCCAAATAACACGCCAAACCTGCAATACTAGGTATAACCTGACCTTCATTTTCTTTGTAACCGCCGTACAGGTATTCCTTTGCCTTAGCGATTAGCTCATTAGTCAGCTTGCTAGGGCAACCAACCTGTTTAGATTGTTGTCCCATATCCATCCCTTAAATAAAAAAGGCCACTAGGGCCTATTCATCGTTAATTTATTGATTTAAAAGCAAAGTTCAATTTTGATCCTACGCCGCCAATCTGTGTATTTCATCGATTAATGGCTGCTTGTGGTTTTTATTGAACAAACCTTTTAATGACTCTTTCCGTTGTTCAAAATCCCACCCCATAGAAATGAATACAGTATTAGCTCTTTGTAGTTCTGTTATTGCATGAATTTGCTGATGTGAAAGATAATCACGAATAGGATCTGTTTTTCCGATGTCATTGTCTTTTCTGAATTTAGCTGATGACACACCCAGCACGATGCGATTGATTAAGTCAGCCTCGTTACTGAAATGATAATGCGCTGGTTCTTTCCCTTCTTGAATTTTGCTTTCTTTCACAGCATCGGTCATCGGTTTATATTCCATTCGAGCAATGTTGCGCTCTATTTGAACTTTAGCCTCTCTCGCTGCTTTTTCGCGGAACTGGATAAAACTATCAACTAGTCTAACTTGCCCATCCCTTGCTTTCTCTCCACCAATAAACGGCATCGCGATCAGAAACCCGCGCTCAGTTAGTTCATAACAAGGGAGTTCTTTTTTCTGTTTAGTAACATAAGAGGAGGCTCTGAAATCGGAGGCTCCTAAATGTTGAGATGCAATTAACGATTCAATACTATTCATCACTCGGAAGTGATCTCTTCCAAACTCATTGGCGATGACATCTGTTGTTACTACTGGTTGATTGCCAGATTTCTTAATTAAATGCTTCATAGTTAGTTCCTTTTAGAGATGAACCTTGCGCCCAGGAGTAACCAGCCCAAAGAGGGTTAACCAGACCACTACTGATTATCCTCAAGGCTCATCCTGAAAGGTTCTTTGGTTTATGTGTGTCGGGCGTGACACTAAATTTGCACGCTATACATCTATTGGTGCTGAATTGAATAAATCCTTACAACTGATCGCAACCATCATCACGTATCACTACGTTACTTTGGTCACTTACGGCTTACCCGTCAGCAAGAAGGATCACCTCACTTATTTGCGAAGAAGCCATTAAAAAGCCCCGCTATTGCGAGGCTCTGTGTTAATCTTTGATAAATTCATCTGTCGAAATTGAGTTATGAACCTCAACCAGTTCGGCGGTAGAACTATCTACCACGACCTTAACGTGTGGATGATAGTTTTCTGCAAGATACTTCATTAGTGGTTTAACTACTGCGTCGAATTCAGATTCATTTTTTTGATTCATTTCATCACCTGTCGTTGTTGTTCAATTTCCCGTATTGCTTTCTTGTCTGAATTACATTGCTCAATAACCGATAACAGGGAGATGTTTAACATTAACGATTCTCCCCATGTCATTTTTTCTGGTATGTATGGCAATAGACAATCAGCGGTTAGGTGTGCCGGTATCGCTATATGTTCCACTGGCACGTATTCTTTCTGAATAGTCGTGCATCCTGATAAGAGCGTCACTAGGAATAGTAGTATTGGCG
>JAEYFY010000382.1 GCA_023454395.1 Pseudomonadota bacterium | reverse complement strand
ACCGGCTTGCGTCATTGAACATGAAAAGCAATTTGCCTTAACACAATATGCCGCGGTTCACCGCGGCATTCATACGTTAAGTGCAAATGCGACAACGTTAGTTGAAAATGTCCGTAAAAAAGCCAGTGATTTTTTAGGTGCCAATAGCGAAGACGAGATTATTTTTGTTAAAGGCACAACGGAAGGGATCAACTTAATTGCAAATGTTTATAGCCAACGATTTTTAAATGATGGTGACAATATCATCATCACCGAAATGGAACATCACGCAAATATTGTTCCTTGGTATATGTTGGCAAAACAGTATGGTTTCAATGTTCGAGTGTTACCGCTATTACAAGACGGCACACTCGATTTAGCTAAATTACCTAGCTTAATCGACGAACGAACTAAATTATTTAGCCTTACGCACCAATCAAATGTATTGGGCACAGTGAATCCTATCGCTCAGATTATTCGTGATGCTCGCCAATATGCTATTGATCAAGGCGGGGAGCTACATATATTGGTTGATGGTGCTCAAAGTGCCATGCATCAAACAATTAATGTTTCACAACTTGATTGCGACTTTTTTGTTTGTAGCGGGCATAAACTGTATGGACCTACGGGTATTGGCTTGCTGTATGGTAAAAAAGCGATACTGGATGAATTGCCGCCTTGGGAAGGCGGTGGTGCAATGATAAAACATGTTCATATTAATGGTGATATTACCTACGCAGACGCACCTTGGCGCTTTGAAGCGGGAACACCTAATATAATAGGAATGATTGGCTTAGGTGCGGCATTAGATTATCTTTCACAGCTAGGTATGAATAATATTGCTGAGTATGAAAATAGTATAATGAAGTATGCTCAAGAGCAGTTGCAAAAAGTAAAATCTTTAACGCTTTATGGCAATGATCTTCGACAAGGTGTGATAGCGTTTAATTTAGGTAAACACCACGCTTATGATGTTGGGGCATTTCTTGATAATTATGGTATTGCTATCCGTACAGGGCATCATTGTGCGATGCCAATTATGGATTATTACCAAGTTCCTGCGATGTGTCGTGCATCTATTGGTTTATATACCAATAAAAATGATATTGATGCGTTGGTTAATGCGCTATTACGTGTTGAAATGTTATTAGGTTAAAGATTAAAGAAAAGAGGTTATTCATGGCAGTAGCCAATTTGCCAGATGAAGCAAAGCTATTACGCAATTTTTCTCGTTGTCAGGATTGGGAACAACGTTATCTCTATATGATGGAGTTAGGTGAACGCCTTACTCCTTTAACAGATGAACAACGTAGTTCCGCTAATTTTATCGAAGGTTGTCAAAGTCAGGTGTGGATTGCTGTTTCGTTTAATGAGAATAAACAACTTATTCTTGCTGGTGATAGCGATGCAGGCATTGTCAAAGGGCTTGTTGCCTTGGTAATTATCTTATTTCAAGGAAAGACGCTCGAACAAGCATTAGCCACAGATGTAAAACAGTATTTTTCATCACTCGCACTAGAAAGCCACTTAACACCCTCTCGAACTCAAGGCTTGCATGCGATGGTTACGACACTGATTAAGCGTTTTTCAGAATACGCTGTAGCATAAATGTTACCTAATCCCACATTAATGTTCTAAACTGACTTATTATATGAATAGCATAACAATGATAATGTTATCATCATAATAGTCAGTTTATTTTATTTCTAACACACGGGATAAATGATGAATAAATGGTTAACCCTATTGGGAGTATCGCTGTTAGGGATGAACAGCCACTTATCTTATGCGACAGAATACCTGTTACCCGCTGATGGCCAGCGTATTATCGGCGAGAATGTTTCATATATCGTGCCGGATGATAAGCGTTCACTAGAAGCTATTGCGTCTGAATATCAAGTGGGATTGCTTAATATGATGGAAGCAAATCCGGGTATTGATCCGCTTTTACCAGATGCAGGTAAAACATTAAATATTCCATTGCAGATGATTTTACCTGATACGGTATATAAAGGTATTGTCATCAATCTTGCCGAATTACGTCTTTATTATTATCCGAAAGAGGGTAGCACCGTTGATGTTTATCCTATAGGTATTGGTCAATTAGGACGAGAAACGCCTGAAATGGTGACATCTATTTCTCAATTGATTAAAGATCCCACATGGACACCGACGGCAAATATTCGTAAAAACTATGCAGCAAAAGGGATCACGCTCCCTGCCGTTGTTCCTGCCGGCCCTGAAAATCCAATGGGTGCTTATGCATTAAGATTGGCTCATAGTCGCGGTGAATATTTAATTCACGGTACAAATGCAGATTTTGGTATTGGATTAAGAGTGAGTTCAGGCTGTATTCGTTTAAGACCCAATGATATTGAGACGTTATTTAACGTAGTGCCTAAAGGTAGCCGTGTTCAGGTTATCAATAAGCCGATTAAATTTACTGAAACTGCGGATGGTAGACAGTTTATTGAAGTTCATCAGCCATTATCACGTAATGAAGATGACGATCCGCAAACGATGCCTCTTACGTTCACAAAGCAATTTAATGCTTGGTATGAAAGTGGCAAAGTCGATAAAAATAAAGTCGATGCAGAGCTTATTCGTCGTTCTGGTATTCCTGTAGAGGTTACAGCCTACTAAGTGTGGATGATATTTTATAAATAGCAAAAGACCTCTTTATAAAATTAATAGCGTTAAAGATACCTTACTATAAGTCATATTATTTTACTGATAATAAGGAAATTTAGTGAGAGTTTCAGCTAATAATGAAAATCTGATAAAGAGAAATAACAGTATCACGCCTAACATGGTGGATAATTCTGGTTTACTATTTAATAAGTTATCTCAGGCGAGAAATAGCTGTAAAACATTTTTAATTGGGGATAAAAAGCTAAAAAGTGAAAATATTCAATTAATGTGCGAGGAGCTTCTTCAACGAGTCATTCCTAAAGAGGGATGTAGGGCATATGAGTTAATTGAAATAGAGACTTTGCCTGATAAGGTTAGCTCCAGAGTATCTTACTCAAAGTATTCAAAGTCAGTGACAGAGCTATTTAATATTCTAGAGAATGAATTAAAAAAAGTCAGTGGCATGGAATATTTTGTACTGACGAAAGATCAACAAAAAAATGTTGATAAAATTAAGGATACATTTAGTCAGATATCTACTCAAACAGACAAAAATATCAGGCATAACTCACACCTAGCAACGAATCTTAATTTAAATGAGCGTATAAAAGCTTTTGGCATTGATACACTCAATAATAATTAAAAACCTTATAAAAACCAAAGCCCTAACATTACGTTAGGGCTTTGCTATTAATGCTTACCTAAAGCTGTTTTCAGCCTATTGGTGAGTCAAATTACTTTTTATAAGTAGTGACTTGGTTATCTAAACGCTGATTTGCGCGAGCTGCTTCGTCGTAAGCTGATTTAGCTTCAGCGCGAGCAGATTGTACATCACCGCTTAGTTGCTGAACTTGAGTATTCAGGCGGCTTACATCAGAAGAGATTTGATCTAATTGTGCATTATTACTAGAAGAACAACCTGCTAATAAGCCTGAAGCCAGAATTACCGCACCTAGTACAAGTTTCGCTTTCATAGTTACAACCTCTA
>JAEYFY010000376.1 GCA_023454395.1 Pseudomonadota bacterium | reverse complement strand
ACGAGTGGCAACATATTTTTTTTAAAATCCGTAGCAAAATGATGCCTGACATTCTAAACTATGCGCCGCTGATAAAGCGAATTTTGGTGGAAAGGTGTAGATAACCCGCCTTTTTCTTTGACTATATTCCATTACAAAGATAATATGCGCGCCTTATGCAAAAGGTAAAATTACCCCTGACCATTGATGCGCTGCGAGCAGCTCAAAAGAATTTAGACTATGACGGTCATTATTCTCCAGAGCAAGTAAGCCGCTTAGCTGAATCGGTGGTCAGTGTGGACAGTAATATTGATGTGGCTTTATCATTTGATATTGACCATCAACGTCTTGCCGTGATTAAAGGGCATTCCGATGTGGATGTGACTTTAGAATGTCAACGTTGTGGTGGCCATTTTCCGTATCATGTTCACGCAACGTATTGTTTTAGCCCTGTTGTCAGTGATGAACGGGCCGAGACATTACCGGAAGAATATGAACCAGTTTATGTAAACGAATTTGGTGAAATAGATTTGCTGGCAATGATTGAAGATGAAATAATCCTCAACTTGCCGGTGGTTCCGGTACATGATTTTGAACACTGTGAAGTGTCCGACGCGGATATGGTGTTTGGTGAACTCCCTGAAGAATTATCAGAGAAGCCAAATCCATTTGCCGTATTAGCCAGTTTAAAGAAAAGTACTAAGGAGTAAGGTCAATGGCCGTACAACAAAACAAACCAACTCGTTCTAAACGCGGTATGCGTCGCTCTCATGACGCGCTGACAGTAACTCAAGTTTCTGTTGACAAAACTTCTGGTGAAACTCACCTGCGTCACCATGTAACTGCTGACGGTTACTACCGTGGTCGCAAGGTTATCAACAAGTAATTAGCTTTATAGCTCGTTGATACCTTGACAAATCTAACCATAGCGTTAGATGCGATGGGCGGGGACTTCGGTCCTCGCATCACAGTGCCTGCTTGTTTGCGGGCGCTGGCATCTAATCCTCATTTAAAAATATTGCTGGTAGGTCAACCAGACTCTATATCTCCTCTGCTTGCAAATCAAAATGCTGAGCTAATCTCCCGTTTACAAGTTATACCCGCAGAACATATTGTCGCCAATGATGCCAAACCTTCACAAGCTATTAGAGCAAGTAAAGGTACATCAATGCGAGTGGCACTTGATCTCGTGAAAACAGGGGATGCACAAGCTTGTGTAAGTGCAGGGAATACTGGCGTATTAATGGGATTAGCAAAACTTCGACTTAATGCAATTGATGGAATTGAACGTCCTGCTCTGGTTTCGGTATTACCTAATCAGAAAAAAGGCAAGACCGTCGTTCTTGATTTAGGCGCTAACGTTAACTGTGATAGCAAAATGCTGGTGCAGTTTGCGGTAATGGGCGCAGTAATGGCCGAAGAGATAGCAGATATTGATTCACCGAAAGTGGCGCTTTTAAATATTGGTGAAGAAGAGAGTAAAGGATTAGATAATATCCGCGAAGCTGCTACGGTATTAAAATCGACACCGAATATTAATTATATTGGTTATGTTGAAGGTAATGAATTACTGACAGGCAAAACAGATGTATTGGTGTGTGACGGCTTCGCAGG
The DNA here is from genome assembly GCA_023454395.1 of Pseudomonadota bacterium. Taxonomy (GTDB): domain Bacteria; phylum Pseudomonadota; class Gammaproteobacteria; order Enterobacterales; family Enterobacteriaceae; genus Proteus; species Proteus appendicitidis. Next base: position 5,596 of record JAEYFY010000376.1, on the reverse strand, counting down.
TAATGTCTCCCTTAAAACGATGGAAGGCGTTATTAGAGTTTTCCTTTCATTGATTAAATCTTCTACTACCGAAAATAAAAAAACGTCGTGGTGGATGAAAATATTGAAGAAGTGGTTACAAAAGCGGCTAATTAAGCGTTTTGGACATATGAACCCCGACCAGTATAACGGTGCTTCTCTGTTAGGATTACGCGGTATCGTCATTAAAAGCCATGGTGGCGCAAATGAAAGCGCGTTTACAGCAGCAATAGAACAGGCTGTTCATGCCGTTGAGCGAAAAATTCCAGAGCGAATTGCTTCACGACTGACAACAGTATTACCCAAGAGCGATTGATAGAATGTATACAAAAATCTTAGGTACTGGTAGTTACTTGCCTGTACAAGTGCGAACTAATGCCGATTTAGAAAAAATGGTTGAAACATCTGACGAGTGGATTGTTACCAGAACGGGTATCCATGAGCGTCGAATTGCAACAGAAGAAGAAACTGTTGCCGTGATGGGTGCGGGTGCTGGCGAAAAAGCATTAGAAATGTCAGGTATTGATAAGCAAGACATTGGGTTGATTATTGTTGCAACGACATCTGGCTCTCATGCTTTTCCAAGTGCAGCTTGCCAAATTCAAAATGCATTAGGTATTAGTGATTGTATTGCTTTCGATGTTGCGGCTGCATGTTCGGGTTTTGTTTATGCATTAAGTATTGCGGATCAATTTATTAAAGCGGGTTCTGTTAAAAAAGCACTGGTTATTGGTGCTGACAGATTATCTCACGCTTTAGATCCAGAAGATCGTGGCACGATCATCCTGTTTGGTGATGCGGCAGGGGCTGTAGTTGTTGGCGCATCAGAAGAAGAAGGCATTATCTCTACCCATTTACATTCTGATGGTCGTTTTGGTGATCTATTAGCATTACCTTATCAGAGTAGAGAAAATGACGATTTGCCTGCTTATGTGACTATGGCAGGAAATGAAGTCTTTAAAGTCGCCGTTCGGGAGCTTGCCCACATTGTGGATGAGACACTTGAAGCTAACAATATTGATAAATCTGAACTGGACTGGCTTGTGCCTCATCAGGCAAATTTAAGAATTATTTCAGCGACCGCGAAAAAGCTGGATATGACAATGGATAAAGTAGTGGTGACATTAGATCGCCACGGCAATACGTCAGCAGCATCAGTCCCAACAGCATTAGATGAAGCTGTAAGAGATAATCGCATTCAACGTGGGCAGTTAATCTTACTGGAAGCGTTTGGTGGCGGTTTTACTTGGGGTTCTGCACTTATCCGTTTTTAATATTATCAGGAAAATAAACATGACTGATTTTGCAATGGTTTTTCCCGGACAGGGATCACAATCTGTTGGAATGCTTGCAGAACTTGCAGAGCAATATCCAATCGTGACTGAAACATTTGCTCAAGCATCTGATGTATTGGGTTACTCTCTTTGGGACTTAGTCCAAAATGGTCCAGAAGAAGAGCTAAACAAAACATGGAAAACACAGCCAGCATTATTAGCTGCTTCTGTTGCTATTTGGCGTGTATGGCAAGAAAAACAAGGCAAAATGCCACAAATGATGGCAGGTCACAGTCTTGGCGAGTATTCTGCTTTAGTGTGTGCGGGCGTTATTGATTTCGCTGCAGCAATTAAATTAGTAGAATTACGTGGTCAACTGATGCAAGAAGCCGTACCTGCGGGTACTGGTGCAATGTATGCGATTATCGGCTTAGATAATGACGCTATTGCAAAAGCCTGTGAAGAAGCAGCGCAAGGACAAGTAGTCTCACCTGTCAACTTTAACTCACCGGGTCAAGTGGTTATTGCAGGAAACAAAGAAGCCGTAGAACGTGCTGGTGTGTTATGTAAAGAAGCGGGTGCTAAACGTGCTTTACCATTAGCAGTAAGCGTGCCTTCTCACTGTGCTTTAATGAAACCGGCTGCTGATAAGTTAGCGGTTGCATTACAAGAAATCGAATTTAAACAACCTGAAATTCAGGTGGTTAATAACGTTGATGTGATAGCGCAAACTGATGCAAATGCAATCCGTGATGCATTAGTTCGCCAGCTTTATAATCCGGTTCGCTGGACTGAAACCGTTGAACTTATTGCTGAAAAAGGTATCACACAATTATTAGAAATCGGACCAGGAAAAGTATTAACTGGCTTAACAAAACGTATTTCTAAAGAAATGAACGCTGCAGCAGTTAATGATATTGCATCATTAGATGTTGCATTAGGAAATGACTGAGGGATCTCATGGGATTTGACGGAAAAATAGCGCTAGTTACTGGTGCAAGCCGTGGTATTGGCCGTGCGATTGCAGAAGATTTAGTTGCACGCGGTGCGACAGTAATTGGTACAGCAACGAGTGAAAACGGTGCGAAAGCTATCAGCGAATATTTAGACGGTAAGGGTAAGGGTTTTGTGTTAAACGTCACAGAAAACGACTCTATCGAAAAATTTTTAGCAGATGTGCGCGCTGAATTTGGCGAAATTGATATTTTGGTCAATAATGCAGGTATTACTCGTGATAACCTGTTGATGCGCATGAAAGATGATGAGTGGCAAGATATCATTGACACTAATCTTTCATCAGTCTTCCGTCTGTCTAAAGCAGTTATGCGTGCTATGATGAAAAAACGTTATGGTCGTATAATTACCATTGGTTCTGTTGTTGGAACCATGGGTAACGCAGGACAGGCAAACTACGCGGCGGCAAAAGCGGGTGTGATTGGTTTTAGTAAATCATTAGCACGCGAAGTTGCTTCCCGTGGCATTACGGTGAATGTTGTTGCTCCAGGCTTTATCGAAACTGATATGACTAGAGCATTAACAGACGACCAAAGAGCAGGTATTTTATCTCAAGTCCCTGCTAACCGTTTAGGTGATGCCAAAGAGATTGCCAGTGCTGTAGCTTTCTTAGCTTCTGATGAAGCAAGCTATATCACGGGTGAAACATTGCATGTCAATGGTGGCATGTACATGATCTAATTATGGGGACGTCTTTATATTTGCTTTTTGCGTACAATATAATGCAAAATATAGCGAATAAAGTAGTCCACACAGTCGGGATTGGTTAGATCTTTTCCTGTATTTATAAACTAAGAAAATCATCGCGCAAGCGAGTTTTGATAGGAAATTTAATAGTATGAGCACTATCGACGAACGCGTTAAGAAAATCATTGTTGAACAACTGGGTGTTAAAGAGGAAGAAGTTGTAAATTCAGCTTCATTTGTTGATGACTTAGGCGCTGATTCTCTTGACACAGTTGAGCTGGTAATGGCTCTGGAAGAAGAATTCGATATCGAAATCCCAGACGAAGAAGCAGAAAAAATTACTACAGTTCAAGCTGCTATTGATTACGTTGAAAACGCAGGTAAATAAGCTTGCTAATCTAGGCGGTCACTCGACCGCCTATATTTTTAATCCTAAACTTTTTCCCTCCTTGGAGGATAAGCGTGTCTAAGCGTCGTGTAGTTGTGACCGGACTAGGCATGTTATCTCCTGTCGGTAATAACGCAGAAGCTTCTTGGGAAGCAGTGTGTGCCGGACAGAGTGGTATCGGCCTTATCGAAGATTTTGACACCAGTCATCATGCGACTAAATTCGCTGGATTGGTAAAAGATTTCAATCACGAAGATTATAATCTTTCGCGTAAAGACGCGCGTAAGATGGATCTTTTTATTCAATATGGTATTGCAGCAGGTGTGCAGGCCATTGCGGATTCAGGTCTTGAAGTAACAGAAGCCAATGCAAGTCGTATCGGAGCTGCTATTGGTTCTGGTATTGGTGGCTTAGGCCTTATCGAAGAAAACCATACATCAATGATGAATGGTGGCCCTCGTAAAATTAGCCCATTCTTTGTACCTTCAACCATCATTAACATGGTTGCAGGGCATTTAAGCATTATGTATGGTCTTCGTGGCCCTACAATCTCTATTGCAACAGCGTGTACTTCAGGTGTTCATAATATTGGACATGCAGCACGTATTATCGCTTATGGTGATGCAGATGTAATGCTGGCTGGCGGTGCTGAAAAAGCAACTACACCATTAGGTTTGGGTGGCTTTGGTGCTGTTCGTGCATTATCAACACGTAACGACAATCCTCAAGCGGCTAGCCGCCCGTGGGATAAAGATCGTGATGGTTTTGTATTAGGTGATGGTGCGGGTGTTCTTGTTCTTGAAGAGTACGAACACGCTAAAAACCGTGGCGCTAAAATTTATGCTGAAGTGATCGGGTTTGGTATGAGCAGCGATGCTTATCACATGACTTCACCAGCAGAAAATGGCGAAGGCGGTGCGCTGGCAATGACAAATGCACTGAAAGATGCGGGTATTTCCTCATCAGAAGTGGGTTATATCAACGCACACGGTACATCAACAAATGCAGGCGATGTTGCTGAAGCACAAGCAGTAGAAAATGTATTTGGTAAAGGTACTGATGTATTAGTTAGCTCAACAAAATCTATGACAGGCCACTTATTAGGTGCTGCGGGTGCAATTGAGTCTATCTTTACAATCCTTTCGTTACGTGATCAAATCGTACCTCCAACAATAAACCTAGATAATCAAGACGAAAATTGTCATCTTGATTTCGTTCCACATAAAGCACGTAAAGTTGAGAACATGGAATATGCTCTGTGTAACTCATTCGGCTTTGGTGGTACTAACGGTTCAATTCTCTTTAAGCGCGTATAACCCGTTTTTTGTAGAAAACTGAAAAATACCTAAAGGCCCAGGATTATTCTGGGTCTTTTATTTTGTCCTTTTACTGCCAGTTGTTTTATCATGTGCAGATTGATATCAATAACATAGATGTAGGGTGTGTTAGATGTATTGGGTAAATGGACAACAGCAACAAAATATCGATGCAAGCGACCGCGCAATACAGTTTGGTGATGGCTGCTTTACGACACTTGCCGTTGAGCATGGTAACCCTATTTTATTATCTGCACACATAAATCGCTTAAAACAAGGCTGTGATGCACTTTTTCTACCACATCCAAATTGGTCTGATTTAGAAAACCACATTAAAGATATTGCCTCAGACACTCAAACGAAGGGTGTTATTAAGGTTATCATTAGCCGTGGCTGTGGCGGTCGTGGCTATTCCTCTAATGGATTTATAACACCGACAGTAATAATGTCTCTGTCGCCTTATCCTACCCATTATCTCCACCAGCAAAGTGAAGGAATTTCGTTAGGTATAAGCCCAGTTATCTTAGGGCAGAATCCTTTGTTGGCTGGCATCAAACATCTCAACCGTCTAGAACAAGTCCTTATCAAATATCATTTAGAAAAAACAGAATTTGATGATGTTTTGGTGTGTGATAATGAAGGATATTTAGTTGAAGCTAATGCGGCGAATCTTTTTTGGCGCAAAGGAAATAGGCTTTTTACGCCAAACCTGACTAATTCAGGCGTAAATGGCATTATGCGTCAATCTATTTTTCAACTAGCGCAAAAAAAGCATTGGGAAATTGATATTGTGAGAGAAAAACCTGAAACACTTTATCAAGCTGATGAAATATGGTTAACAAATGCGTTGATGCCAGTGATCCCCGTTTCACAAATCACTTTTTCAGATGATAAGCGCT